>NZ_JAKMUV010000009.1:0-83795 GCF_027570165.1 Corynebacterium macclintockiae | reverse complement strand
GCTGTCCGGTGAATTCGATGTGAAGGTTCGAGTAAGAGTAGTTTAAGTCAGCTATCTATACGTTGAGCAGCACCTGAGAGGCTAGTATACTTATCCACATTGGGTGCGAGCTTGAAGGCTTAACTTTCATCTCGCTAAGAAGGAATGGGTATCCGTTTTTTAGGCAAGGCTCAACAGCTGAGGTCGAAGAACGGATCTAAGGCTGGAAAAGGGTAATGGCTCGCGTATTAACCGGTGAAAACCTTAAGTTGGCCGAAGATCGCCACGGGGCGGCGCTTAGACGGGCATGCATCTCTCTTCTAACCGTTGCTGCCCTGCTGGGTGCACTCGTGACCATCGCGGGAGCCATTGGAGGAATAAATGTTCCTCCGGCGCAGGCGCAGACTCCAACGGGAAACTGTAAAGAAGAGAAACTGCTGGATACGCAGCTCTACACACCTCTTTCGGATGCGAGGAATGACGAAGATCTAAAGCAAGTTGCAGCTACCGACAAGAGCAACGCCAAGAGGTTCCGCATTAACATCAAGAGTGGTACGCGGGGGGTGGATCTGCCGCTGACCCGGGTAGAAATTAGCACTACAAGGTCCTTTAATGTGGATCTAGGCGGGTTTTTTGTCACTAAGAAAGAGACCAGCAACGGGGTTGAATACAACTCGTCTACCACGACGCCACCACCCGGAGGCGGTCGGATCGGCACGAACGGTAAGGCTGTGCAAACCACCGGTATTACGGTGCAAAGTCGTAATAGCGCAGGGAAGGTAAATTCCGTCTCTTTTGACCTTGAAGGTACGGGGACGGGATTCAATACTTGGCCAGGAAATACCCTACAGGTGTTGACGAATGCGCCGTCGACACAAGGTAACGATTACTCGGTCAAGGTTTATGGCATGGTCTCGGTGCCGTGTAAGTGTGAGGAGGCGACAACCCGTAAAGGTCCCCGAAAGCTCACCCAAGACGAACTCGATAAGGGCACGGCTGTTTACGTGTCGGCCACGCCGAATGGTGGTCAGGCGGGAAACACGAGCACACAGCTCAACCTGCAGATCGAGGGTAGCAGTACTTTTACCCCCATCGGCAAGCCCTCCAACTGGGTGTACAACGCGCTGTCCTACAACACGAAGGATCACTGGATCTACGCCATAAGCCAGGCGAACCACAATTCGAGCCTCCAGGAATGCCACCCCGCGGGCCATCTTCTGCAGATCGATCCGGTCACGGGTGAGGTGTACGACCTCGGGCTGGTCAAGAATGCTCAGGGGGCGACCCTTTTCCACAAGGCGACCAGCGGAAGGCCAAACGACCTGGATCTAATCAACACCGGCACCTTTGACCTACGTGGATCGAACGAAGTGATGTGGGTGGGCAACACCGCAACATCCGGTACCCGACAGCTGTATAAGATTCCCCTGCCAGCGGTAGGTGCGAAGGATCCACGTGGCGAGATTGCCCGCGATCGATACAACGTACCTTTCCAAGCTGGAGCAGAGGATCATGTTGTTCTCCCCAGTGCCCCACAGTACCTCTGGGGTCTGGTGAGTCCCGCCCGCATGCAGCAAGACGGGGCGAACCCAAGGACAGCCGTCATGTTTGAGCGCATCAACATGGATACGGGCGAACGGAAAACGTGGACTATCCCCGCGGATCAGCTTCAAGACCCGTCTGGTAATACAGCGATCCCGGAGAAGGTCTGGGGTAAGGCCTGGTTGTACGGCAACGGCAACCTCGGCTTTGGTACTGGAGGAAGTACTGCCGATCAGGTGGGCATGCAGATTAGGGTTTTCGACCCAACCGGAGAGCATCCGAGCTTTCAGCTGGTCTCTCGGCTGTCGAAACTTCCTGCTTCCTACAACACCGATGCAACGAGTAACCCCGGGGTGCAGATCCCCTCGGATCTTAAGGCAAAGAAAACTACTTTGGAGCCAGGAGACCCCCGACTGAAACAGGTCTATGATGCCGGCTTGCCCAGGGACAAGAAGTATTGGGCGCTGGAGGTTGAGAACATCGGAAAAGGTGCTTCGTCAGGTTTCACCTTGTACGACATTCTGCCGGCAACCTACGAAGGCCTTGTGGAATACGACCAGGTTATCTACGAAGGGTACGACGGTGGGAATGTCCACACTCAAGCTGCCACGACTAACCCCCAAACCGGTGAGATGACAAAAGCCTACTTCTTCGGCCCCATGCCTGACAGAGGTAAGGCGACCGTCATTATTGGCGCGACGTTGAAGTCCGGTGCGGAATGTCGTCCGAACACGGCGCATGTGATTAACCATGACAAAGACGAAGATCCGACGAACGCTATTGCCTACGATTCCTGTCCCGGTGCATTGAGCAAGACTGCCATCGACACCAACGGTGACGGAAAGGTTGGCTTCGACGACATCGACTCCGATACGGATGGCCAAGGCAACGTTACGTACACTGCCGCCTATGACGTGACGGTTAAGAGCTTTGATGACCTTAACGAATACGTTTACCCGGTGCCCACCGATACCCCGAAACTGCCCAAGGGGGCGAAGCTCACCGGTGCGGAGGTGTACTTCACTGATGAATACACGTCCAAGGACGAGCAACTAGGAAGCACGCCTTCGTGCGTGGTAGAGCCCGACGTGCTGCAAACGGGAAGCTTCCGGCTAGGCAACTGTGACCGAGTACGTTCCGAGGACTCCCCAGAAATGTGGGAAAAGCGCACCATCGACGCAGTTGGACGGCCGGCTACCAAGAATGGCGACGGCACTCATCGGTACCGAGTCAAACTGAAGTTCACCCTTGATAAGGCAGAATACGATAAAGCTCGAACTGAATCGGCCGGAGGCGGAGAAGGCGGCGTCACACCCGGTGACGGTGACGACGCACCAGCGTGCAGTGCAGAGCGCGGCGGCTTCGCCAATAGCGTGAAGATGGGCGACCTCGAAGACGAGGGTTGCTATCCCGGACCCGATAAGACCCGCTTCTACCTATGGAAGGTCGATTCGGACTCCGCAGGAAACGTCACGACTATCCCCGCGCGCGACGGCGATAAATACGGGGCGCAGTTCGCGATCTACGACCAAGACCCCACGGGGCCGACGGCGAACAAAATTGCCGACCTCAAGGTCACAGAGGATGGAAAATACCTCTGGACTGAGCTGGACTACGGAACCTACTTCTTGTTGGAGACGAAGTCGCCGGACGGCTATCAACTCTTGCCTACCCCGGTGAAAATCAGCATCAAACGAGATGCCAATGGCAAGACGATCGTGGAGTCGGACCAGCAGAACGCACTGTTTGCCGCGTCTAAGCCAAGTGACCTGCCACAGGACTATCCAGACGGTGCATGGCTGCAGGTGGCCAATGTGCACCAGGGCGTGATGCCAAAGACCGGTGGCGACGGTGTGATGCTGCCCATTCTCGCGGGGCTTCTCATCGCAGCCACAGGAGCCATGGGCATACGCCGACGACTGAACTAACCCTGACGTGCACAACTTCTAAAGAGGAGAACAATGTTTCAACCCAGTACCCCAGGCCGGTGCCGAGATGGACCCGGGTGGGCACGATGACCTGAAGCCAAGAAGCCACATTGCTCACACAAGGATCCGTTACGACGGCGCGCAGTGTTCACCGCAAGTAGCTCGCCACGAGTATTGCCAACCATGTGCCCTCGACCACTCGGATCAACTTCCACTACTCATTCACTTGTAAGAAAGAAGGACTTTCATGTCTAACGCAACTGTCGGCAAGCGCGTAGGCGCGCTGTCCGCTGCATTCGCTATCGCACTGGCTGCCGGCACCGTCGGCGCCGAAGTAGTCTACGAGGCCCCGACCGCACAGGCGCAGGCCGCCAGCACCATCGACAACAACCAGCAACTTTCCCTTACCCTGCACAAGCGCATCGGCGCTGAGGGCGAGCAGGGCAACGGAACCGAGATTACGAACCCTTCTGGTGAACCAGCCAAGGACGTCAAGTACAAGATTGAGCTGGTTCAGCCACTGAACAACAGCGGCGACTGGGAAAAGGCACGCAAGATTACCAATCCTTCCGAAGCTAAGGCCTGGACAGGCGACGGTGCGTACTCCAAGGAAGGCACCACCGGCGAAGATGGCACCCTGAAGTTCGAAAACTTGTCAAAGGGTCTCTACAAGGTCACCGAAACCCAAGTCCCGGCTGATTCGGGTCTGGTGCCCGGTGCTCCGTTCCTGGTATATGTGCCGATGACCAACTCGGACAACAAGAGCTGGATCTATGACGTTCACGCGTACCCGAAGAACTCCAAGGTGACAATCACCAAGGAAGTTGAGGACCAGAACGCACAGGCAGGCCAGGACTACAAGTACACGATCACCACGGGCGTTCCGGCTGTTGCTAAGAATTCCACGCTGAAGAAGTACATCGTCAAGGATGTACTTGATCCGAATCTGGACGCTGTAAAAGCCACTGTCGAGGTGAAGTACGGAGAGTCCGCTGACAAGGCTCAAGCATTGGTGGCAGACACCGACTACCAGTTGGTAAAGGACGGCCAGGAGATCAAGGTCGAATTCACCGAAGCTGGCCGCGATAAGCTGAAGTCCACCGACCTCGTGTTCACCACCATCAAGACCAAGACCAACGGCTTCATCGAGCACGTTCCCAACGACGCAACGCTGATCACCAATAACGGCTCTTCCGAACACGACACTGAGAAGAAGTCGGATAAGGTTCACACCTACTGGGGCAAGGTCACCATCAACAAGACCGACGGCAACGATGAGAACAAGAAGCTGCAGGGTGCAGAGTTCCAGTTGGTGCAGTGTGTCGATGACGGCAACGGGGTCTGGAAGAAGAAGGAAGGCACCGATCCGCTGAACGTCCAGGGCCAGGACAAGTGGACCACCAACGACCAGGGCACTGTCACCATCGAGGGCGTCCACGTTACCGACTTCGCCAACAACCAGGCCGACGAAGAGACCAACTACTGCTTGCACGAGACCAAGGCACCTGAAGGCTACGTGGCCAACGATGCGCTTGAGCACTTCGAGCTGAAGAAGGGCGAGGTGGACAAAAACGGTGCGCCGACCGCCGACATCAAGTACACCGCCAACATCAAGAACTACACCGACGAAAACCACCTGCCGAACACCGGTGGCGCAGGCTTCTGGGCCATTGTTCTGGCTGGTTTGGCGATTATCGGTGGCGGTTTCTACGCAGCTCGCCGAAGCACCCAGCAGTAGGGGCTAGGCAGCTCGAACGGGAAAGCAACGGACATGACAAGCACAATTGGTAAGCATCGAAAGAGCGCACCGCGATCGCTCTTTCGTCGCACCTTCCTCCCCATCCTTTTAGTGGTGGTGGGGTTGCTTGTCATGCTTTATCCCGTTTACGCCACGCAGTGGAACAACCACCAGCAACAAAAGATCGCGGAAAAATACGAACAAGACTTGAAGGAAACGGATCCTCAAGTCCTTAGCCGAGCGGTAGAGGAAGCCCGCAGGTATAACACGACGCACAAGGACGGACCGATCCTGGATCCGTGGCTGGCTCGCGTCAGCGAGGATAACCCCGCATACGAAGAGTATCTTTCCCAGCTCTCTGGGCAGAGCGCCATGAGCCAGGTGGTTATCCCGTCCATCGAATCGCGCCTACCCGTTTACCACGGGACCTCCGACGAGGTTCTGCAAAAAGGTCTTGGGCACCTCTATGGATCCTCCTTACCTGTAGGTGGGAAGGGAACTCACGCGGTTATTACCGGCCATACAGGCCTGTCCAACGCCACGCTGTGGGATAACCTCGTGGATGTGCGGAAGGGCGATGCGGTTTACGTATCCACCTTCGGCGAGAAGATGAAGTACGAGGTGTACGACACAGAGGTTGTCTTGCCGGAAGAGGTTGACAGCCTCAAGACCCGGCCGGAAGAGGACCTACTGACCCTCATCACTTGCACCCCCTACGGCGTGAATACCCACCGGCTCCTGGTGCATGCACACCGCGTTCCAATGGATGAGGACGAAGGCAACGTGTTCGATGATCGCGGCAAGCTGATGCAGTGGTGGATGTGGCTACTGCTCGCCGCCGCAGTGTTGATCATCGCACTGATTACTTGGTGGTTCCTTCGCGAGCGGAAGAAGCAGAAAGCCAAACAATCCGAACAGGTAGTAGTAGGCGAAGAAGAAATGGAAGAGGAATAAGCCGTGAACCTCATGAACACCGCGTCACAGGTACGGTGGGCGCCGGTGCACCGTGCCGGGCTGCGCCGCTCCGTGTTCGGTTTGGGCGCAGTCGTGGCTCTGGTCGGCACTCCGCTCGTTGCCCCCACCCCTGTTGTGCCGCAGGCTAACGCGAAGCAGCACACCATCACAGGCCAGGTCGAAGGCCTGGATGTGAAGTTTATTGATGCTACCCGTCTCGGTACTCTCACGGTGGTGAAAAGCGAACCAAATTGGTGGGACGACCGAGGGGGCAAGAAACCCTTTGGGCCTATCGACAACATTCGCTTCACAGCGCAGCGTGTCCAGGGGATTGACCTCACTACCGAGAAGGGGATGAATCAGGCGAAGCGGCTCTCGGTAGCCGATGCTCGTCGGCAGGGGTTCGATAGAACCTTTGAGGCGTACACAGATAGTTCCGGTAAGGCAGTGTTCACCGGCCTCCCGGTCGGCTTGTACTTGGTCACGGAATACGAGGGCGCGGATCCTACTAAGGAATACCGCCAGTCCAGTCCTTTCCTCATCACGATCCCTATCGGAGAAACCGGCAGCTGGAACTACAACGTGACGGTGAATACGAAGCCGAAGCCGGAGGACAATCCAGGAACGCCGCCGGATAAGCCAGGAACGCCGCCGGATAAGCCCGGAACGCCTCCGGATAAGCCCGGAACGCCGCCCGATAAGCCCGGAACGCCGCCCGATAAGCCAAGCACTCCAGGTACCCCGCCGCCGGAGCACCCGGATACTCCAGCACCGCCAAATAGCCCAGGCGGTGGTCATGAAGGCGGCGAGTCTTCAAGCATCATCGATCGACTGGCGCAAACCGGAGCGCATCTGTGGTGGGTGGCGCTTATCGGAGCCATGCTCGTTGTTGTGGGTGCATTTACCTTGCTTCGCCGCCGACGTGATCTGGCTGAATCACAGGAGAAATAAAGTAACTGTGGGAACATTCCCACCGTGCAGATTCTTCTATAAGTATGGAAGAAAAACCTCATCCCGCCCCGCGGCATAGTCCCAACGTGCGGCGGTTTTTCATGCTCTTGGCCATGTTCGCCCTAATGCCCAGAATCCCCAGCCAAAGCGTCTGCCGTCTGACAGGATCGGTGGCATGACGTACCCTCACTACGGCCCTCCTGCCCCGATGCCCGCCTACGGGTATGCCCCGCCGCCGCAAACCGGCCAAGACTCTCGCTTCATGCCGCTGCTCATCGGCTGGCTCGCCGCCTTCCTTATGCCGATCGTGTACTGCGTCTTGCGCTTCGTGTTCTATGGCAAGGACTGGGTGGGAATACTCCTCGTCGCCGGGGCGATCGGCCCGCTCTTCTTCGGCATCCAGTGCCTCCTCAACTTCGTGGCACTCGCAATCCCGAAGTGGTGCAAGGATTCCCTCGCTATCTTCTGGGGTGGCATGCTCGTATGGTGGGGCGGCGGTGCGGCTTTCGCGGTGGTTCCGGGCTGGGATTTCCGCGAAGAAATCAAGGAATACGGAGAAAAGGCTTGGCCTACTGGGGGACCTGACGGCCGGGATACAATCACCTCGGAAGAGGGGCAGCGCTACATCGAAATCCTCGATACCTGGCTGGATACCGAAACGACCTTGGAGCATACTCTCAACATCCCCGCCCTGGCCGCATTGGCGGGAATCGCCATCGTCATCATTGGAGTGGTCGTGGCCGCCATGAACCCTGTTCGTCCAACCGTCACCCATGCGCCGTACTGGCCCGGGAGGCCCTACTAGTTTCTTGTACTGGTTGCTCTATTAGCCATGACGCCACCTCGAACCCATCCGCCCCGCGTGGAATAATAGGCCGCATGGCAGCAACTAAATTGGATGGAAAACTCTACCGCGACGAAATCTTCGCCGATCTGGAAAAGCGCGTTGCCGCGCTGAAGGAAAAAGGCGTGACCCCCGGCCTGGCCACCGTGCTGGTGGGAGACGACCCGGCCAGCCACTCCTATGTGCGGATGAAGCACAAGGATTGCGAGCAGATCGGCGTGAACTCCATCCGCAGGGACCTTCCGGCGGACGTTACCCAGGAAGAGCTCAACGCAGTCATTGACGAGCTGAACGCGGACGATGCCTGCACCGGCTACATTGTGCAGCTGCCGCTACCGAAGCACCTGGATGAAAACGCGGTTCTGGAGCGGATCGATCCGGACAAGGACGCAGACGGCTTGCACCCCGTGAACCTGGGCAAGCTGGTGCTGAACGAGCCCGCCCCGCTGCCCTGCACCCCTAACGGTGCGATCCACCTGCTCCGCCGCTTCGGGGTGGAACTAAACGGTGCGAAGGTCGTAGTCGTCGGCCGCGGAGTGACCGTCGGCCGCCCGATCGGCCTGATGCTCACCCGTCGCAGCGAGAACTCCACCGTCACCCTCTGCCACACCGGCACCAAGGACCTGGTCGCAGAGACGAAGGCCGCCGACGTGATCGTCGCCGCCGCCGGCGTGCCGCACATGATCACCGCCGACATGGTGAAGCCGGGCGCGGCGATCCTGGACGTGGGAGTTTCCCGCGGCGAGGACGGCAAGCTGAAGGGCGACGTACACCCCGACGTGTGGGACGTCGCCGGCGCTGTTTCTCCGAATCCTGGGGGAGTGGGCCCGCTGACCCGCGCCTTCCTGGTGCGCAACGTCGTCGAGCGCGCGGAGAACCTGCTGCGTGACTAACGGCAAACCAGGGGGTGAGCCCTCGCGAGCTCGCCCCGCCCGCATTGGCGATGCCCGCCAGCGGTTGCTCGATAACCCCCACGACCGGCACAACGCTCCGTCGCGGCTGTCCCGCCCCATCCAGTGGGCACTACTGGGATTATTCGGGCTGATGCTGCTGGCTGTGGTGGCGTTGTTGCTGGTGGACAGGTGGCGTCGAGCTAGCGTGATGCTGGGCGGCGCGATGGTCTACCTGGCCGTGCTACGTCTACTCCTGGATTCCCGGGTGCTGGGCGTGCTGGCGGTGCGATCGCGCAAGTTCGACACGGCCTTCACTGCCGCCATCGGCTTGGGCATACTGTGGATCGCCGTGAGCGTCGATCCGCTGACAACCTAAGTCAGCGCACGACCGGCACCAACCCAGCGCCCTACTGCTCCTCACCTTCGGCGATGATCTCCGCCTTCGCCAGGAACTTCACCAACACCTGTCCCATCTGGCGCGACTCGATCAGGAACCCGTCGTGGCCGGTCGGCGAGGTAATCTTCGACATCCCGATGAAGTCGCCCAGGTTGCGCGACAGGTGCTCCTGCTGGTGCAGCGGATACAGAATGTCGGTATCCACACCCACCACCATCGTCGGTACCTGGCACGACCCTAAGGCGGCGTTCATACCACCGCGCCCCCGGCCCACGTCGTGCCTGTTTAACGCGTCCGTCAGCACCACATAACTGCCCGCGTCGAACCGCGCGACCAGCTTCTCGGCCTGGCGGTCCAGGTAGCTTTCCACCGCGAAGCGCTGTTGCGGATCCCGGTACGCACCATAGGGGTTCTCGCCGCGCTGCGGATCCACTCCAAAGCGCTCATCGACCTCCAGCTCGCCGCGGTACGTCAGATGCGCGATGCGGCGGGCTTGGCCCAGCCCGTGCGAAGGAACTTCGCCCTTGTCGTAGTAGTCGCCGCCATGCCACGCCGGGTCTGCTTCAATAAAACGGATCTGGCTGGACTGCAGCCCAATCTGCCACGCGGACGCACGCGCGCTCACCGCGATCGGCAGCGCCGCCGAGATCATCTCCGGGTACATGAGCGTCCACTCCAGCACCCGCGCCCCGCCCATCGACGCGCCGATCAAGGCATGGATCTTTGTGACGCCCACACGCTCCAACAACTGCCGTTCCGCCGTAACCATGTCACGAATCGACAGGCCAGGGAATCGAGAGCCCCACGCCTTGCCGTCGGGGTGCGGCGAACTGGGGCCGGTGGACCCCTGGCAGCCACCCAGCACATTGGCGCATAGCACCAGGTAACGGGTGGTATCGATCGGCTTGTTGGGACCCACCATATCCGCCCACCAGTCGGCGGCGTTTCCATCGCCGGTGAGGGCATGTTCGATCAACACGACCGGCCGTTCCTCCGGGGACAGTCCTGGTTCGGGCCCCGCGGAGAACTCCGCGTAGTCCGCGTCGCCCTGCGGAGAGTTGTAGAACGCGAAGAGGCGGAGTTCGGCGTCGAGAATAGTCACACCCGCCTCCGTGACCACGTCGCCGATAGGGACCGTGCGCGACGCACCAGAAGCGGGGAGGAACTCGGGGTTCATACGTGACTGCCTAGATCGCTCGAATCGCCTAGATAGCCTCGAAGCCGCGCTTGAGATCGTCGATGATGTCGGCGATGTCCTCAATGCCCACGGACAGACGGACCGTTGCGTGGGAAACGCCTGCGCGCGCGAGGCCCGCCGCATCGGACTGAGAGTGCGTGGTGGTGGCCGGGTGAACCACCAGGGAGCGCACATCGCCGACATTCGCCAGGTCAGAGTGCAGCTGTAGAGCATCAATGAAGGCCCAGGCCTTCGCCTTTGCATTCTCCGAGTTCGGGTCGTCGACCTTCAGGTCGAAGCTTAAGACGGAGCCGGTGTAGTCCAGGCCCAGCTCCTGCTTGACCTTGAACCACGGGGAAGTCGGCAGGCCCGCGTAGTTCACGGTGGCTACTTGCGGCTGCTCGGCCAGGAACTCCGCCACGGCCTTCGCGTTCTCGTTGTGCTTGGCGATGCGCAGGGTCAGGGTATCCAGGCCCTGGGCCACAACCCATGCGTTGAATGGGGAGAGGGTGGCGCCCGTGTCGCGGATAATGCCTGCGCGGAGCTTCATGCCGAATGCAGCCGGAGCCAGGTCCACGTACTTCAGGCCGTGGTAGGCCGGGTCCGGGTTGACGAAGCCGGGGAAGACCGGCTGGCCGTCGCGCTCGACGGACCAGTCGAAGGAGCCGCCGTCGACGATGATGCCGCCCAGGCCCGAGCCGTTGCCCGTGTAGAACTTCGTCAGGGATGCAACCACGACGTCCGCGCCCAACTCCAGCGGGCGGACAAGGGCTGCGGTGGCGAGGGTATTGTCCACGATCAGCGGCACCTGGTTTTCGTGGGCTACGTTGACAACGACCGGAATGTTCAGTACGTCTGCCTGCGGGTTTGCGAAAGTCTCTGCGAAAAAGGCCTTGGTGTTCGGGCGGACGGCGGCCTGCCAGGACTCCGGGTTGTCAGGGTTTTCCACGAAGGTCGTTTCGATGCCCAGCTTCGGCAGGGTGTGCTGCAGCAGGGTCTCGGTGCCGCCGTACAGGCGCGGGGAGGCGACGATGTGGTCGCCGGCGTTTGCCAGGTTGAGGATCGCGGCGGTCTCGGCGGCCATGCCGGAAGCGAAAGCGACTGCGTGAACGCCGCCTTCCAGGGAGTTCAGGCGATTCTCCAGCGCCTCGACTGTGGGGTTGGTTAGGCGGGAGTAGATGGGGCCCAGGTCTTCCAGGTGGAAGCGCTGCTTGGCGTGCTCTGCGTCGTTGAAAACGTAGCTGGAGGTGAAGTGGATCGGCAGGTTGCGCGCGCCGGTATCGCCGACGGGCTGGCCCGCGTGAATCTGGCGGGTGGCGAAGCCCCACTTCTCGGCGTTGTCGTTGTTGTACTTCGGCATGGGTGTGTTCCTCTGGGGTGTTACTTGGCTTTGTTGTTTGGCTCTGTTGTTTGGCTTTGTTGTTTAACGACGATAGACCCACGCGCGCTAAAAGTAAACCGCTCTGTCTACTTGTTTCTTAGTGACGCCGCAAAGTACCAGCTAAACGCATATATGCGCCCCGTAAATTACCTATACCGCTTGGTCTAGAACTGCGCTTTTTCTGCCTGCTATGTTGCTGCTGAGCTCCGAGGTTCTGCTGGGGTGTGGTGCCCTTATGGGGAGCGCCTCTTCTTGGGTGAAATGTCGGAAAAGTTGCAGAACGTTACTGGTGACAATATTCATTAGTGTAAATGTGCTGGTCACAGGGCTGCGCGACCGAGCCTCGTTTTTGGCCACGAGACGTTTGGCAACTTTTCCGACATTTAAGGCGCTATGGGAGGCTGGTGGCGCCCCTGTCGCTCAAGGTTCTGCAAGTTTTCCGACACTTAAAGGCTTGTTTGCTGGTGAAATGTCGCTAGAACGGGAATGTGTTATCGATATCGGTTTGCAAATATGTAAAGCTGCTGGTCAAAGAGTTGGCGCTGGGATTGCAAATTCTGAAGGCGCGACAGATTCCCGTTCTAACGACATGTGCGGTGGGAGAGGCAGAAATTGCGAGGTGGGCGTGGGGCCGGTGGGGCTAGTGAGGCGGGGCGGGCGTGGGGCTAGTGGGGCTAGTGGGGCGGGCGTGGGGTCAGTGGGGCTAGTGAGGCGGGCGTGGGACTAGTGGGGAGGATGTGGTGCTAGCGAGGCGGGCATGGGACTGGTGAGGAGGATGAGGTGGTGGTGAGGGCGCACGTAGGCACAAGAAAACCCCAGCGCCAGCAGTACAATGCCAGCGCCGGGGTTATTGCGGGCCAGGGCCCAGCGAGCTCAGCCGCTACTTGTTAGCGTTCAGGCTGTCGATGATCTCGTTGAACGTCGAAGACGGACGCATCACAGCGGAAGTCTTCACATCATCCGGCCAGTAGTAGCCACCCAGGTCCACCTCGTGGCCCTGAACATCCAGCAGCTCCTGGGAGATCTTCTCCTCGTTGGCCTCGAGGGCGTCAGCAACAGGCTTAAAGACCTCCGCCAGCTCGGCATCGCGCGTCTGGTCAGCCAGCTCGCGAGCCCAGAACTTCGCCAGGTAGAAGTGCGAACCGCGGTTGTCGATCTCGCCGACCTTGCGGGATGGGGACTTGGACTCGTTCAGCACGGCCTCGGTCGCAGCATCCAGAGCATCGCCCAGGATCGGAGTGCGCGGGTTGTTGTCAGTCTCCTGCAGCTTGCGCAGAGACTCCGCCAGCGCCAGGAACTCACCCAGGGAATCCCAACGCAGGTGGTTTTCCTCCAGCAGCTGCGCCACGTGCTTCGGCGCGGAACCGCCCGCACCAGTCTCGAACAGGCCACCGCCGGCGATCAGCGGCACGACGGACAGCATCTTCGCGGAGGTGCCCAGCTCCATGATCGGGAACAGGTCCGTCAGGTAATCGCGCAGCACGTTACCAGTGACGGAAATCGTATCCTCACCAGCGCGGATGCGGTCGATGGATAGCTGCATGGCCTCCTCCGGAGGCAGAATGCGGATATCCAGACCCTCGGTGTCGTGATCCTTCAGGTAGGTCTCCACCTGCTTCTGCACGTTCACGTCGTGGCCGCGCTTCGGATCCAGCCAGAACACAGCCGGCGCGCCGGTGGCGCGGGCGCGGGTCACGGCCAGCTTCACCCAGTCCTGTAGCGGAATGTCCTTGGTCTGGCATGCGCGCCAGATGTCGCCCTCGGCAACCTCGTGCTCCATCAGCACATCACCAGCGCCATTCAGCACCTGCACACGACCCTCGGCCTCAATGCGGAAGGTCTTGTCGTGCGAACCGTACTCCTCGGCCTTCTGAGCCATCAGGCCAACGTTCGGGACAGTGCCCATCGTGGTCGGGTCGAAAGCACCGTTCTGGCGGCAGTCATCGATAACTACCTGGTAGATGCCCGCGTAGGAGGAATCCGGCAGAACAGCCAGCGTATCCTGCGTTTCGTCGTTCTTGTTCCACATCTGGCCGGAGGTGCGGATCATCGCCGGCATGGAAGCATCCACGATCACGTCGGAAGGCACGTGCAGGTTGGTGATGCCCTTGTCGGAGTTCACCATCGCCAGGTCCGGACCGTCCGCCAGGGCCTTATCGAAGGCCTCGCGGATCTCTGCGGCATCTTCGACCTCGCCAGCGTCCAGCGCATCCAGGATTGCGCCCAGGCCGTTCTCGCCGTTCAGGCCAGCGGGCAGCAGCTTGTCGCCGTACTGCTCAAACACATCGGCAAAGTATGCGCGCACTGCGTGGCCGAACATGATCGGGTCGGAGACCTTCATCATCGTGGCCTTCAGGTGTACGGAAAACAGCACACCCTCCGCCTTAGCGCGAGCCACCTGAGCCCGGAAGAAGGTGCTGAGGGCGTCGGCACGCATCACGGTGGCGTCAATAATTTCCTTGTCCAGAACCGGCAAGGATTCCTTCAACACCTGCGTCTCACCGTTCGGCTTGACCAGCTGGATGCGCAGCGTGTCGTCACCGTCGATGATGACGGACTTCTCGTTGTGACGGAAGTCGTCTGCCTCCATCGTGGCGACATTCGTCTTGGACTCTGGCGACCACTTGCCCATGCTGTGCGGGTGCTTGCGTGCGAAGCTCTTCACAGCCTTCGGCGCGCGACGGTCAGAGTTGCCCTGGCGCAGAACCGGGTTAACGGCCGAACCCTTCACAGAGTCGTAGCGAGCCTGCGCATCGCGCTCCTCGTCGGTCTGCGGCTCCGCGGGGTAATCCGGCAGGTCGTAGCCGGCCTTCTGTAGTTCCGCGATGGCGGCCTTCAGTTGCGGGATGGATGCCGAGATGTTCGGCAGCTTGATGATGTTCGCATCTGGGGTTTCGGCCAATTCGCCGAGCTCTGCCAGGGCATCGTCCACCTTCTGCTCCGCCGGCAGCACGTCGGAAAACGCGGCCAGGATGCGGGCGGCCAGCGAGATATCGCGGGTTTCCACCTCCACTCCAGAGGTCGAAGCAAAAGCCTCCACAATTGGCTTCAAGGAATAAGTCGCCAAGAGCGGGGCTTCGTCGGTGCGGGTGTAGATGATCTTTGCCATGTGGCGTTCGTCTCCCAGCCTCTAGTTAGTCAGTTGATCTTTTAGTGGTTTACGATCCAAGAATACGGCAAATAGCGAACCCGTGAATGTTACGGGGTTATTGGCCACCGTGCGGCCGGTTTGTGTTTAAAGCTAAAAAATTTTTTTTGACGCCTACCCGCCGCACTTTCGCGACCTATCCGTCGCGCTTCCAGCCGCCCGTCAGCCCGCCCAATCAACCCAGACCAATCGTCCCCCGACCAATCAACCCCCGACCAATCAACCCCCGAAAGCGAGCGATGCCCGTGAGTCAGACTCGACTGACCAAGCTTCCATCCCGGCGCCCTGTCCCGCGCCAGACAGAAATCTCCACCCGCCACCGCTACATCGCCATGGTCGCTATGGCCCTGGGCGGTTTCGGCATTGGCACTACGGAGTTCGTGGCGATGGGGCTGCTGAACCTCATCGCGGAGGATTTTGCGATCTCCGAAGACCAGGCAGGCCACGTGATCTCCGCCTACGCGCTGGGTGTGGTTATCGGCGCCCCGTTGATCACTACGCTGACCGGTTCCATTCCGCGCAGGCGGTTGGCGCTGATTCTCACCGCCGCGTTCATCATCGGCAACGGCCTGAGCGTGTTCGCGCATTCCTACTGGTTGCTTATGCTGTCCCGCTTCATCGCGGGCTTCCCACACGGCGCGTACTTTTCTGTCACGGCGCTGATTGCCGCCTCGATGGCGCCTAACGGCAAGCGCGGTAAGGCAGTGGCGCTGACGGGCATGGGGCTGTCCATCGCCACGGTCATTGGCGTGCCGGTGGCTCAGTGGTTGGGTTCCACGTTCGGGTGGAATGCGGCCTTCGCGATGGTTGCGGTCATCGGTATGGTCACCTTCGTTGCTCTGTGGTTCACGGTGCCGCACATGACGTTGATGCCGCGCACGAAGCCGATCACAGAGCTCGGCGCACTGGTGAATTCGCAGGTGCTGATGACCCTCGCCGTGGGCACCGTTGGCTTCGGCGGCATGTTTGCGGTCTATACCTATATCTCTTGGACTTTGACGGAGAATGCGGGCTTCAACGGCGACCTCATCTGGATTCCGCTGATGGTCTACGGCGTGGGCATGGTCATAGGCACGTATATCGGCGGAGTGCTGGCCGATCGCAACCTGGAGTATGCGATCCTGGGCACCCTGCTTTCGCTGGTCGTGGTGCTTTCTTCCTTCTACTTCCTGTCCCACAACGCCGTGGCGGGCATCATTAACTTCGGTGTGATCGGCTTGCTGGGTTCCACCCTGGTGCCGAACCTGCAGACCCGTCTTATGGACGTTGCCGGCGACGCCCAGACCCTCGCCGCGGCTCTGAACCACTCTGCGCTGAATATGGCCAATGCGGCGGGTGCGGCGGTCGGCGGCGCGGTTATTGCTGCTGGTTACGGTTATTCCACCCCTGCGCTCGCCGGTGCGGCGATGGCTGCGTGCGGCGCGTTGCTGTGGGTTCCTGCCTATTATTTACGACGCCGTCAGCTTGCGGCCGCCCGCGCGTGAAGTCGGACACTCGAAGGTAAATCGGGCTTAGTAGGGTAGTGCGCATGAAGTCTTTGACCATTGCGACGGTGAACGTCAACGGTATTCGTGCCGCGGCGAAGGTACGGCACGAGGGTAATCAGGGGATCCTGCCCTGGCTGGAGGCCACCCCTGCGGACGTGGTGTTAATGCAGGAAGTGCGCGCCGACGAAAAGCAAACCCGCGCTGCCCTGGAGCCCGTGCTGGGGGAGTGGCACCTGGCGCAGGCGCCGGCTGCCGCCAAGGGGCGGGCGGGCGTGGCCATCCTGTCGCGTTTGCCCCTGCGGGACGTGCAGATCGGCTTTGGTGGAAGCGCTGGCGCAGAAGAATTCGCGGACTCCGGCCGCTACATTGAGGCCACGGTGGATGCCGGGAATCTGCCGGTGCGTGTGGCTTCGCTGTATCTGCCCAGCGGTGCGGCGGGGACTGAAAAGCAGGACGAGAAGTACCGCTTCCTGGATTCCTTCGGCGAGTACCTGCAGGCGCGCGCTGCACAGGCTGAACAGTCCGAACTGCCTGAGTTAGTTATCGGCGGGGACTGGAACATCTGCCACCGCCGCGAGGACCTGAAGAATTGGAAAACCAACCGTAAGAAGTCCGGCTTCCTGCCGGACGAGCGGGCCTTTATGGACTCGCTGCTGGGAACCTTCCCGGATGAGGCGACCCAGGTTTCCGACGATCAGGATGCCGGACGCAACGGCAACCCGGCCGGGGTGGCTGGCGATTTCTTCGGCGCAGTGGAATACGCGCCGGGCGCAGCCGCACAGGCCCGCCTGGCCACCGGCGCCGCCGCGGAGCCGCACTACTTCGACGTGATGCGCCGCGTACTGCCCGACCAGGCCGGGCCGTATTCCTGGTGGACCTACCGCGGTCAGGCCTTTGACACCGACGCAGGCTGGCGTATCGACCTGCAGGTGGCAACAAAGGGGATGCTCGACCGGGCGCTGCGCGCGAACAAGGTGTGGGTCGACAAGGCCGCGGCCTATGACCAGCGCTGGTCGGATCACTCGCCAGTGCTGGTGGAGTACGCATGTTAACCGTCCTCTACGTCCTGGGGCTTACCGCCGAGTCGATGACGGCGGCGTTGGCTGCGGGACGGCAGCGGATGGACATGTTCGGCGTCATGCTCATCGCCGCCGTGACCGCCTTCGGTGGCGGCACGGTGCGTGACATGCTGTTCGGCCACTACCCATTGCGCTGGGTGGACGAGCCAATCTTCCTGGCGATCGTGCTCGTTGCAGCGTTGGTAACGGTGCTGGCGAGCTTCCTGATGGACTACTTCCGCACCATCTTCCTGGTGCTGGATGCAGTGGGTCTATCCACCTTTGCCCTGCTCGGCGCGCAGGTGGCGTTGGAGATGGGGCACAGCCCTCTGATCGTTGTGGTGTCCTCCGTGGTGACGGGCGTTTTCGGCGGTGTGCTACGCGACATCCTCTGCGATCGAGTGCCGCTGGTGTTTAACGAGGAGCTCTATGCCTCTATCGCCATCCTCGTGGCCGTGATGTTCATGAGCATGCTCCACTTCAATCTGGACGAGACGATCGGCAGCCAGTTCGTCATTATCATCTGCCTAGTCTTTGCTTTCGGCCTGCGACTATTGTCGATTTTCTACCGCATTTCCCTGCCCGTTTTCGAATACCAAGAGCGCGAATATGTGCGCGATCCCGCCGGGCGCCTGACCATGTGGGCACTCAACAAGGCCGGTGTACGTCGCCGAGAGATGCGCCGGCGCAGCCTGGGGGCTCCGCGCGCCCCGAAGGACAAAAAGGGGCAGAAGAAGCGACGAAACGAAAACCGGTTTGAACTGGTCGATCGGGGGGAGTTTGAGTACGAGGACGACGGGGCGTCACCAAACCCGCCCACAGAACCCGACAACCGTGACGAGTAAGGTTACCTACTATGAACCAACCTGCGAAGAAACAGCGCGTCGTCTCCGGCCTGCAGCCGACCAGCGATTCCTACCATCTGGGCAACTACCTGGGTGCCGTAAAGCAGTTCATTAAGCTGCAGGAAGATTACGAGACCTTTTACTTCATCCCCGACCAGCACGCCATCACCGTGCCGGGCTACAACCCGAAGGACCTGCGCAAGCGCACCCTCGCGGGCGTGGCACAGCTGCTGGCGCTGGGCATCGACCCGGAGCGCTCCACCCTGTACGTCCAGTCCCACGTGCCAGAGCACACTCAGCTGGCATGGGTGCTGATGTGCATCACCGGCGACGGTGAAGCGCGCCGCATGACGCAGTTCAAGGACAAGTCGGCAAAGCAGGGCGGCGACAATACGACCTCCGGCCTGTATGCCTACCCGATGCTGATGGCTGCGGATATCCTGCTGTACCGCCCGCACCTGGTTCCGGTGGGCGAGGACCAGCGGCAGCACCTGGAGCTTACGCGCAACCTCGCGGAGCGTTTTAACTCCCGCTACAAGAAGACCTTCGTGGTGCCAGAAGGCTTCATCCCCGAAGGCGCGGCGAAGATCTACGACCTGCAGAACCCCACTGCCAAGATGTCGAAGTCCACGGACAATCCCAAGGGTCTGATTAACCTGCTGGACGACCCAAAGGTCTCCGCCAAGCGCATCCGCTCTGCCGTGACCGACAACGACGGTGAGATCCGCTACGACAAGGAAAACAAGCCAGGTGTATCGAACCTGCTGGTCATCCAGTCCGCCCTGGGGGACAAGAGCATTGACGAGCTGGTGGAGGGCTACCAGAAGGCCGGCTCTGGATATGGTGACCTGAAGAAGGACACCGCCGAGGTGCTGGAGGCATTCTGCTCCCCGCTGCGACAGCGCTACGACGAGTACATGGCGGACCCCGCGGAGCTGCACCGCATCCTCGCAAGTGGTGCTGAGCGAGCCCGCGAGATCGCGTCGAAGACCATCGAGCAGGTCTACGAGCGCGTGGGCTTCTTGGCAGAACAGTAAGGCAACAGTAAAGCGCGCCCGCGCTCGCCGTGCTTTACTAATGTGAGAATCTTCGAGACGAGACGACCGGAAGGAAGGGCCGTCCCCTTGGCGACCACTGATCCTGATAAGAAAAACCTGGATAACTACGGCGTGGAGCGTTCCCGCAAAGACGAACCAGGTCCGCTGGATAAGTACCGCGAGAAGTGGCCGTGGCTAGACCACGTGCTGCGGATGCAGGATCGGTACACCGAACAGGGCGGCAACCAGTATGCCGCGGGCATCACCTACTTCTCCGTGATGACCATCTTCCCGCTGATGATGCTGGTGCTGGCCGTCATGGCCATGATTCTGGCTGGCAACGAAAAGCTGCTGAACGAGGTCATGGACAAGGTCGCCACCATGGGCGACGGCAACATGGGCGAGGTTCTGCAGACTATTATCGAGCAGTCCATCGAGCAGCGTAAGTCCGTGTTCTCCATCGGTCTTCTGCTGGCACTCTGGACGGGACTGGGCTGGATCGCCCACCTGCGCCTGGGCGTATCCGAGATGTGGAAGGTCTCCGGCAAGGCCGATGGTTTCGTCTCTGGCAAGGTCAAGGACCTGATCGGCTTGCTGGGACTGCTGGTTTCCCTGATCGGCGCCTTCGCCATCACCACCGTTGGTAACTCCGGGCTGACCACCCAGCTGCTGGACATGGTTGGGCTGTCGGACGTCCCGGGTATTCGCTACATCACCTTCGCGGTGGCGCTGCTGGTGGCCTTGATCGCTAACTTCTGCGTGTTCTTCTGGATGATTCTTTACTTGCCGCGCACCAAGGTGCCACGCGGTTCCGCAGTGAAGGCGGCCATCATCGGCGCGGTTCTGTTCGAGGTGTTCAAGCAGTTCGCAACCATGTTCTTCTCTAAGGCACTATCCAACCCGGCCGGTGCGGCCTTCGGTCCGGTTATTGGTGTGATGGTGCTGATGTACTTCATCTGGCGCATCCTGTTGTACTGCTCCGCATGGGCCGCCACTACGCCGGAATCCCTGGCTAACCTGCGCCCCGATGCGCCCCCGGCCGCGGTTATTCGCGTGCGCCAGGAGGTACGTACCGGAAGTACGGACGCCAGCCGCGCTGGCCTGCTGGGCGTAGGAGCTGCCGCCGGAGTCGTCGTCGGCGGGTTGGCCTCCAAGCTTTTCCGCCGCTAGTTGCCCCGGCTCCGCTAGCGCCGGACGCGCGGGCAGCTAGGATCGTTAACCATGATTGACTCTGACATCATCGCGTCCCTGCCCAAGGTAGAACTCCACGATCACCTCGACGGCGGCGTGCGCCCCGCAACGCTGGTCGAGCTGGCCGAGAAGATCGGCTACGAGCTGCCCACCACCGACCCGGTAGAGCTGGAAAAGTGGTTCTACGAGGCAGCGAACTCGGGCGACCTGCCGACCTACCTGACGACCTTCGACCACACCACCGCCGTCATGCAGACCGTCGAAGGGCTGGTGCGAATCACCCGCGAGGCTGTAGAGGATCTGGCCGCGGACAATGTGTGCTACGCCGAGCTGCGTTACGCCCCCGAGCAGCACCAGGCGGATGGCCTGTCCCTGCAGCAGATCGTCGAGGCCACTGTGCAGGGCGTGAAGGAAGGCGAGCGTCTGGTCGCCGAGCAGGGCGGTCGCATTCACGTGCGCCTCATCCTCTGCGCCATGCGCCACGCGGATCGTTCCGAGGAGATCGCGCAGCTGACCGTCGATAACTACGGTGAACACACCCCGGGCGAGGGCTACGTCGTCGGCTTCGACATCGCCGGCGCGGAGGACGGCTTCCCGCCGTCGAAGCACGCTGCCGCCTTTGACCTGCTGCGCCGTAACCTTGTTCCCTTCACCATTCATGCGGGTGAGGCTGCGGGTGTGGACTCTCTTCGTGACGCCCTAGCGCAGGGTGCCCGGCGTATCGGTCACGGCGTGCGCGTCTACGAGGACTTTAATGCCACCATGAGCGGTATCGAGTTGGGACAGGTCGCCCGCTTCATGCGCGACCAGCGCATCGCTCTGGAGATCTGCCCGACCTCCAACACACAGACGGGTATCTGCGATGACGTGGCCGAGCACCCCTTCGGTCTGCTGTACGAGATGGGCTTCTTCTGCACGGTGAACACGGATAACCGGCTGGTTTCTGGCACCACCATGTCCCGCGAGTTCGAGCTGCTGGCCGAACACTGCGACCTGGAGCTGTGGCAGTTGCTGGAGCTCACGAACAACGCTCTGCAGGTGGCCTTCTGCGATGAGTCCTTGCGAGAGGATCTGGAGCGCAACGTGCTGTATCCGGCCTATGCCGAGATCGGCAACAGCCTGCCCGACGAGGCGATGGGCGAGGCAGTGGATGCCGAAGGTGCCGAGTTCTCCAACGGCATGCAGCGTCTGCACGGCCACGGTCAGCTGAAAGCTGCAGGCGCCGACGCGGGGCAGCAGGATATTGAGCTGTCGATGGAGAACCTGAAGGCGGAGCTGGAGGAGCTAGGCCTGAGCCTGGATGATGACGATGCCGACGAAGGCACGGGTGCAAGCGAGGACGGCGAGCAAACCTCCAGCTAGACCCATCTGAATGCTTTAAGTTCGCCCTCTAGCGGTTGGGTTCTGCCCCTGTGAACTGGCAAAATGCTCTGCATGGCGAATTCTGAAAGCATTCTGCGCAACCCCCGCGGCCTCCGCCGAATGGTGGCCCTGCTGGTTGTGATCTGCACGGGCGCAGCCCTCACCGCATGCTCGGAGACCGGCGGTCGCCCGCGCGGTGGCGCTTCCGGCGACGGCGGCGGGGGAGTGGATACCCCACGGTACACGGTGGCTATGGTCAGCCACGGTGCCCCCGGCGATACCTTCTGGGATCTCGTCCGCGCGGGCGCGGAGGATGCCGCCAAAAAGAACAACCTGGAGCTGCGTTATAGCTCTTCCCCACAGGCTCCCGACCAGGCGAACCTGGTGCAAAACGCCATCGACTCCCACGTCGACGGCCTGGCTCTGACCATGCCCACCGCCGAGGCTCTGGGGCCGGTCGCCAAGCGCGCGGTCAAGGAGGGCATCCCCGTGGTCGGCCTAAACTCGGGCATGGACCACTACAAGAAGTACGACCTCAGCGCATTCTTCGGCCAGGACGAGTCCGTCGCCGGTGAGCGCGCCGGCCAGCGCCTGGCGAAGGACGGCGCCAAGAAGGTGCTGTGCGTCATCCACGAGCAGGGAAACCCCAGCCAGGAAGCCCGCTGCGCAGGTATCAAGAAGGGCTTGGGCGGCGGCTCTGTGGAGAACCTCTATGTCAACGGCATGGACCTCACCAGCGTGCAGTCCACCGTGCAGGCGAAGCTGGCGCAGCAGAAGGACATCGACTGGGTCATGGGCCTGGTCGCGCCCGTCGCACTGACCGCGGTGCAGGCCAAGGAACAGTCCGGCTCCGACGCGAAGATCTCCACCTTCGACACCAACGCGGAGCTTGTCGCCGCGATCAAGAAGGGCACCATCGAGTGGGCCGTTGACCAGCAGCCCTACCTGCAGGGCTACATGGCCATTGACGCTCTCTGGCTGGCCAAGCGCAACGGCTCCACCGTCGGGGGCGGCCAGCCGGTACTGACCGGCCCGTCGTTCGTGGATAAATCCAACGTGGACACGATTGCGGAGGCGGCAAAGGCAGGGCTGCGATGAAAGCGATGAACGTGCTCAAGCGCCCCGAGTTCACCTCCGTCCTCGGCGCGGTGCTGATCTTCGCGCTGTTCATGATCGTCGCCCCGTCGTTCCGCTCCTTCGACGCGTTCTCCACGGTGCTGTATGCCAGCTCCACGATGGGCATCATCGCCCTGGCCGTGGGGCTGCTGATGATCGGCGACGAGTTCGACCTGTCCTCCGGCGTGGCTGTCACCACCGCCGCCCTGGCCGCCACGATGTTGAACTACAACTTCTGGCTGAACTCCTGGGTGGGTGTGTTCCTTTCCCTCCTGATCGCCCTGGCCATCGGCGCTTTCAACGGAATCATGGTGATGCGCACCGGCATTCCGTCGTTCCTTATTACTCTCGCCGCGTTTCTGATGCTGCAGGGCGTCAACCTGGCAGTGACCAAGTTGGTCACCGGGCAGGTCGCGACCCCTTCGATCGCCGACATGGAAGGCTTCGAATCCGCCAAGGCGGTCTTTGCCTCCTCGGTGGACATCTTCGGGGTGCAGGTCAAGACGATTGTTTTCTGGTGGCTGCTCTTCGTGGCCCTGGCCAGCGTGTTGCTGTTTAAGACGCGCTTCGGCAACTGGATCTTCGCCGTCGGCGGTGATGCCGAGGCCGCCCGCGCCACCGGCGTTCCCGTTCGTCGTGTGAAGGTGATCCTGTTCATGTTCGTCGGCTTCGCCGCCTGGTTCGTGGGCATGCACAACCTCTTCGCCTTCGATTCGATCCAGGCCGGGCAGGGGGTCGGCAACGAGTTCCTCTACATCATCGCTGCAGTTATCGGCGGCTGCGCGCTGACGGGTGGGCGCGGCACTGCCATCGGCACTGCCATTGGTGCGCTGATCTTCGGCATGACGAACCAGGGCATTGTCTACGCGGGGTGGAACCCGGATTGGTTCAAGTTCTTCCTCGGCGCGATGCTGCTGTTTGCGGTGCTCACCAACAACTCTGTTTCGAAGTTCACGTCTGGGGGTCGTAGCTAAATGTCTTCTTCTATTGACGCCACCCCGATCATCAGCCTCCGCAATGTGGCCAAGGACTATGGCGACGTCCATGTGCTGAAGGACATTGACCTGGATATCTACCCGGGCAAAGTGACCTGCATCCTGGGCGATAACGGCGCGGGCAAGTCCACGCTCATCAAGATCCTCGCCGGGCGGCACAAGCACACCAGTGGCGAGGTGCTGGTCGACGGCGAAGAGGTCCATTTCAATGGGCCGAAGGATGCTCTAGATAAGGGCATTGCCACCGTGTATCAGGACCTGGCCGTGGTCGGTCAGATGTCCGTGTGGCGGAACTTCTTCCTCGGCCAGGAGCTCACCGGACGCTTCGGAATGTTGCGTGCTGACGAGATGCGCCGGATTGCCGCCGAAGAGCTGGAAAAGATGGGTGTGCACCTGGACGATGTCGAGGTGCCCATCGCCAACCTTTCCGGTGGCCAGCGGCAGGTCGTGGCCATTGCTCGCGCTGTGTACTTCGGTGCGCGAGTGATCATTCTGGACGAACCCACCGCAGCGCTGGGCGTCAAACAATCGGGTATGGTGCTGCGCTTCGTTAAGGCTGCCGCCGAGCGCGGGGTAGGCGTGGTGCTGATTACCCACAACCCTCACCATGCGTATCTGGTGGGTAGCCACTTCGTGCTGCTGAATATGGGGGAGAGGTCCCTGGACGCGGATTACTCCGAGGTCACGCTGGAACAGCTGACGCTGGAGATGGCCGGCGGGGGCGAATTGGATTCCCTCAACCACGAGCTGCGTGATCTGGGTTAAGCTTCTACTTCGTATCGGTGGAAGACGGCAGTAAGCAGAGGGGAGTGTTAACCTTCGGCGTAGATAACGATGGTCCAGCATTCCTGGGCCTGGACGTAATGTCGAAATAGGCCAGAATTTTAGATGAGCAACGAGAACTGGAACAGTTGGAACAACTATTACCCGTCGGCGCCAGAATCGCAGCAAGCGAAGGAGACATCGCCGTGGGTCTATTCCATCGTGGCGATTGCAGTGATGGCGTTTCTAGTTGGCGTTAGCTTGGCGGCTTTTGCCATCTTGGGGAACAACAAAGATGATGGCGGCGAAAGCGCCGCCCCTGGGGATTCCACGCAGAGTTCAAGCACCGTGGCCGCGAAATCTACAGAGCCTGCTGGAACAAATGAGTCCTCAGATGGGGCCGCAGAATCCACCGAGTCTTCTGCGCCCTCGGGATCGCACAGCAGCGAAGAATCCACTGCGGCGCCGAAGACGCCAAACCCCGATGCCCCCGGGGGCTCTAGCGAAGGCGCGGGCTACAAACTCAGCAGCCACGGCTGGGAGGGGAGCCCCGCGTATTGCAACGCAGATGACGAGTGGCTCTACGCAGCTTACGGGGACGGCGATTATGTGGTGGTCTGCCAGGTAGGGCGTTCCGGGGATTATTATTACCGCGGCGATGTGGGCGGGCATGAAATGGAGAAGGACGTGGATATGTCCTTTGCCGATCCGACCCGGGGGAGCTATCGCGTACCTGTCGGCGGGGGAACGCGAATCGAGATAAACCAAAAGAGCCTGAAGGTTTTCGAAGACGGCAAACTAGCCAGCGATGTTAGGTTCGATGCCTACTTTGTGGACAACTCCTAGGCCTCTCAGCCCGAGGTTTCTTTTTGCTTTAGGTAGCCGGGTTGGTAGCTAAATGTCATAATGAGGCGGTTCGTAAACGCAGAATTTTTCGCAGTCAAAAGTAGGGAGTGCCTTTATGAATAACCCGAACCCTTATGGACAGCCGGGGCCGAACCCTGGTCCTAATCCGGGTAACCAGAACCCTTATCCGCAGCAGCAGCCACAGGGCCAGTTCGGCCAGCCGAACCAGTTCGCGCAGCCGGGACCGCAGGGGCCGAAGGGGCAATCCCTGCAGTGGAATCAGATCGGCGCGATTGTCGCCGGTGTAGCCGCGCTCCTGGTGGTGCTCTTCAGCTCCTTCAGCTGGGTTGCGATGGAGATTACCTACAACGAAAACAAGGGGAAGGTCGGCCTGAATGGTTGGGGTCGTGTCTCTGCCGATGTCATCCAGGGGACTGCTGGAGATCCCGGCAAGCTGGAATCAGAGGTTGGTAAGTCTGGGTTGGGCTTGTTTTTCACGATCCTCGTTGTGGGATTGCTGATCGCCGCGGCAGTAATGCTTTGGCTAAAGGTTCAGCCCCGAGTTGCTGCATTCCTGGGCATTGGCGCAGGCGCCCTACACCTCATTTGGGCAGTGTGGAACATCGTTGACTTCAATGGCGAACTGAAGGAAGCCAAGGATGCGCTGGAGAAGCAGAAGGCGCTGTATGGGAATCTGGGGTCGTCGGCACAAATGGATTTGAATGTGGACGGTGGACCGCAGTTTTGGGTATTCCTGACGATCCTTCTTGCTCTGGCCATCATCGCCGCAGGCGTGCTGGTGATTGTGAAATTCGGTAACCAGATGAATGGTTCCGCTCAGCCCAACCAGTTCGGTCAGCCAGGTCAGTTCGGCCAGCCTGGTCAGTTCGGTCAGCCGGGCCAGCCGGGTCAGCCAGGTCAGTTCGGCCAGCCGGGCCAGCCCAACCAGTTCGGGCAGTCGGGCCAGCCAGGCCAGCCCAACCAGTACGGTCAGCCAGGCCAGTAGTTAACTTCTCGCATAAAAAGAGCTCGCCAGCCGAAGCTGGTCGAGCTCTTTAGTTCTTTTGACCTAGAAGCGCGTAAAGCGCTTAATCAGGCCGTCCTCCAGAGCTTTCCAGCCCTTGGCTTCTTCGTCGAAAGGTGCAGACGGCTGCGCATCCGACGGGGATCCCAGCATGTAGGCCAGGTAGTTCTGCAGCTTCGGATAGCTCAGCAGAATCTTGTTTACGCCGTCGTCTCCGGCCCAGTCCGCGGCATCCGCCAGCAGCTCGTAGGCCTGGCCCAGCTGGTCGGTATCCACCGCGTCGATGGATTCCGCGATATCGTCGCGCAGACCGGCGAAGGAGTACTGGTTCGAGTCGTGCACTGTGACCTCCAGCTCGCCAGCGTTCGCGGCACTGACAAGGTCGCCCCAAGTATCCAGCTCTTCGAGGTCGTGATCGTGGGCGTCAATAAGCCACCGCACCAGAGCCCGAGAGTTCGGGAAGGTATTGATCTCCCCGTGGCGCCCCAGGAAGCGCGGCTTGTCGCCGACGTAGCAGCGCAGGGTGTAAACGTACTGGCCGTTCAGGCTAACGCGGATCGGGTCGATGCCGGCTTCCGCCCAGATCGTCTTGTCGTAGGGATCGACGTCCTCGCCGTCCTTGGACTCCGCCGCTGCTGCCGCCTCGGCTTCCTTTTCCTTCTGGCGCTTGTCGCGGGCTTCCTTTGCCTCGTCGATCTTCTCCTGTGCCTTTTCTACCTTGTCCTCTTCGACCTCGGGCTCGCTCAAGTGCGCCTCGACATCGTCGAGCATGCCCTTCCAACGATCCAGCACGGTGCGACCGACGCCCGACCACTCCTCCAGGCCATTCTGGGATTGGTAGTGGTCCGGTCCACGGCGGACGTTATCCAGAATGGAATACGAGTGGAACCAGTTGTTAACGCTCTTTAGCCCCAACACGTTGCCCATGGAGCGCAGAAGATCGAAGCCACGGGCGACAGCCGTCGTCGATTCATAGCCGGGGCGCTGAGCCAACTTGCGGGGAACCTCGATCAGGTTGATCTTGCCGGCGCGGGAAGGGACGACATTCGTCGGCAGGTCAGCCTTGAACTGCGACCACTTCGGGTGCTCGGCCAGCTCATTGCGGCCGCCGTCCTCTAGGAAGGCCAGCAATTTGGCTGGGGACTCAAAGACGAAAATGTCATCGTCGTCGCCCAGGAAGCCCTGCCAGCGTTCCCCCTTAACCAGCCAGTTCGGAGCCCACAGGGTGTACCAGGTGCCACTGACGGTCTCTACCTCTACGGCGACGATGCCGTTTCCATATGTCCTCATGCCATTATCTGCTGCCATGGCTAGGCATTCTACTAGGTTAGTCCGACGACTGTTCAGGTCGTCTGGTGCGTAGCTCGTTCGTCAACACAGCCGGCACCGTTTTCGGCATTTCTCCTAGAAACTGCGCCGCCAGATATTCGCGGGGCGGGGGAGTGCTGACGATGCGCGCCAAACCACTGCCATGGGAAGGTCCGTTGATCAGTGACATGTTCTTTGCTCCTTATGTTTTAGTCGGTCTCAGTCAGTACTAGTTAGTCTCAGGCAGCCGTCGGTCGGTAAAAGCCCTTGAAAGCCATTCCGCTGTTTTCCTGCCGGATTGGGCTGATTTGCACCGGATCTCCAGCCTCGATCATGTGCTGGGAATCCACCACCATTGCTACGTGTCCATCCCATACAGCCAGGTCGCCCGCCTGCACCGCCGAACGTGCGATCTGTGGTCCTACCGCTTGCTCGTTGGAGGTGCGGGGTAGATCCACCCCTGCCTGCTGATAAGCCCACTGCACCAGCCCGCTGCAGTCCAGCCCTTTGCCCGGCACTGTTCCGCCCCACTGGTACGGCGTGCCCAGCGCAGTCTTCGCCGCCGCCACCGCAGCAGACGCCTGGGAGGTGGGGGCAGAAGCCGGGGCTTTGGCCTCGTACGCTGCAGGGGTCATCTCCGGAACCGTATCCGGGTTCCGCACAGGCAGACGCTCTGGAATCTGCTCCCGCTTCACCTTGTTCACGTCTGCCGTAAGCCCTCGCAGTTCGTCCTCCAAGGTATGCATGCGATCCTCGGCCCGCCCTATGTGCCGCAGCACCACGGGAAACGCAGCCCCCAGGGCGTTGACCCACCCGATTGGTCCCGCAGCACCGCTGCCCGCGACCGCCTGGCCAACCTCCCGCACACAGTCGTTCAGAATCCCGCCCAGATCCTTGATAGCCCGCCCGACGGCCTGTGCAGCCTGGCCCGCCAACTTGTCTAATGCCCCACCTGCTCCCAGCGCCGTCGAGACCGCCTTGGCCACCGAATCCAGGGAATTGTGCACGTTCCCGCCACCGCGTCCCTGCAGGGCAGCAGCCGCGAGGTTCCCCAGCCCCTCCAGCCCACTGACCCCGGCCGCACTGGCGCTTGCACCCGGACTAAAAGGGGAGGGAATCGCCGCAACGAGGGGCGCGACCAGCCCCGCAATATCCAACATCTCAGACCTCCATCAGCCCGCCGAAGGCTTTGGAAAATGTACTTTCATGCCCGTCGAGTACGCGATCTATGCTGGCCAGTGCGAATGTGGCGTCATTAAAATAGCTATCCGCATCCCGCAGCAACCCCTCGTGGGCGTCCCGCGCCGCAGTCAGCGCGCGCAGAAAATCTCCCAATGCAGGAGGCGCCACCGCCCCCAGGGTGCCGTGCAGCGCTGTAGTGCGCCCCTGCAGCGACGTACCCACGGCTTCGGTGCGCCTCTTCAACAACCCCACCAGCTCCGGATCGGCCCGCAACGTATCGCCCATACCCTCGTCCCCCTGAGGCATAGAAACCCTCCCCAAATAATCGCTCAGAACAGTTAGACTCAGTAGCGCATCAAAAGGTTCAATCGGGGATCAACTAATGTGGGGAACCATGGAAATTCAGGTGGTCAATCATCCGCTCGTCGCCTCTCGCCTCAGCATCATGCGCGACAAGAAAACCAACAACGCACAGTTCCGCGCCGCACTGTCTGACCTGGGCGCCATGCTGATCTACGAAGCTTCGGCCGATCTGGTGGTCGAGAACTTCGAGGTAGAAACCCCCGTCGCTACAGCCACGGGCACGCGACTGGAAAAGCCACCGATCATCGTGCCCGTCATCCGCGCAGGCCTAGGCATGATCGACCCTGCGCTGTCCATGATCCCCGACGCGCAGGTCGGATTCATCGGCATGGCTCGCGACGAAACCACGCACGAGCCCGTGCCCTACTTGGAGGCTCTGCCCCAGGACCTGCGCGACCAGCCGGTGTTCCTAGTCGACCCGATGCTGGCCACCGGCGGCTCGCTGCTGCACGCCATCCGCCTGCTGGAGGGTCGCGGCGCCAACGACATCACCTGCGTGTGCATGGTCTCTGCTCAGCCGGGCGTGGATGCCCTGCTCAAGGCCAAGGTCGGTGTGCGCAAGCTCGTTACCGCAACGATCGACCCCGACCTGAACGAGGCCGCCTACATCGTCCCGGGCCTGGGCGATGCCGGCGACCGCCTATACGGCCCCCGAAACATCGACCTGTAGGCGCTCCAACAGCGCCTCCACGGCCTGCGCGTCGGCCCCCGGCTCCGCGCTGACCTCCAGGTAGAACTTCGCCTTCGGCTCCGTGCCCGAGGCCCTGGCGACCACGCGCACTGCCAAGTCCGCAGAGCTTCCGACCAGCCGCACGCCGTCGGTGCGATTGCCGGCGGAATCCTCAATCGGTCCGGCCTGCACAGCCACGCCCGCCAGCTCCGCCGGTGGGTTCTTCGCCCAGCGCGCAATCAGCTCGCCTGCTTGCTCCGCACTGTCGAATCGCGCGCTGACCTGCGCAGTTCTAAACACTCCATAGGTGGCTTCGATGTCGTCCAGCTCTGCGCCCAGGTCCGCCTCGGCCGCCCAGGCCGCCGCGATCAGCGCCGTTGCAATGCCGTCCTTGTCCGCCACGATGTGCGGCGCCGGTGCCGTGCCGATCGCTTCCTCGTAGGCAAAGGCCAGTTCGCCGGGCCGACCATGAGCCGCCCGCGCAAGGTTCTTAAAGCCCGTCAGCGTCTCCACGTAGTCCCATCCCTCGGCGCGCGCCATGCGCCCGAGCAGCTGCGAACTCACCACCGTCGTTGCCACTACCGGTTTGTTCCTTGTGGACGCCCCTACGCCCGCCAGCACCCGGCGCGCCAGCAAGGGGCCGGCCTCGTCCCCGCGCAGCATGCGGTAGTCACCATCGGCGCGTTTCAATCCCAGCATGCAGCGGTCGGCGTCCGGATCCAGGGCAATCAGCAGGTCCGCGTCGATGGCGCGTGCTTCCTCCAACAGCGCGTCGGTCGCGCCGGGCTCCTCCGGGTTGGGGAACTCCACGGTCGGGAAGTTGGGATCCGGCCAGCGCTGCGAGGCGACTGTGTGGACGTTGCCGAAGCCGTTCTCCCGCAGCGCCCACTCCATAGCGTTGCCGCCCACACCGTGCAGAGGTGTGTACAGGATCTTCAGCTTGCGGCGTGGCGCCAGCTCGTCCTGGCGACCGGTCGCCACCAGCTTGCTGAGATCGGAGACATAGCCGGAGACGGCTGACAGGTCCACGGATTTCGCCTCGGAACGGGGGATCGCGGCCGCGTCGGTGGGCTGGGCAGCAATGTGCTCTTCGATTTGGCGGTCGGCGGGGGAGACCAGCTGCGAGCCGCCGTCCAGGTACAGCTTGTAGCCATTGTCCTGTGCCGGGTTGTGCGAAGCCGTGATCTGCACGCCCACATCCATCCTCCGGGAGCGCACCAGCCACGCCAGTACTGGGGTGGGGGCTGGCTCCGCGATGAGGGTGACCTCGAAGCCCGCGCCGGCGAAGGTTTCCGCGGTGGCGCGCGCCAGGGCGTGGGAGCCGTAGCGGGCGTCATAACCAACGGCTGCACGAAAGACCCCGTCGGCGCGCAAGGGGCGCTTCCGCTCCTTGAGCCACGCGGCCACACCGGCGGTGGCGCGGGTGGCGGTGGCCACGTTCATCTCGTTGTCGCCGGGGCCGACCTTTGCGCGCAGCCCGGCGGTGCCGAACTTCAGTTCGCTCATAGGCTGTTCACCAGCTCGCCCAGCAGCTTGCCCATGTCGCTGGCGGCATCCTTACCTGCTTGCAGAACCTCCTCGTGGTTCAGCGCTTCCCCGGTCATGCCGGCGGCCAGGTTCGTGACCAGCGAGATTCCCAGCACCTCTACTCCGGCCTCTCGTGCGGCGATGGTCTCGTACACCGTGGACATGCCAACCAGCCCGGCGCCCAGGGTGCGCAGCATGTGGATCTCTGCAGGGGTTTCGTACTGTGGGCCGGGCATCATCGCGTACACGGCTTCGCGCATGCCGGGGCGCAGCTGCTGCACCTTCGCGCGGAGCTCGGGACTGTAGGCATCCACCAGGTTGACGAAGTTCGCTCCTGTCAGGGGAGTTTTCGCGGTGAAGTTGATGTGGTCGGCGATCAGCACCGGCTCTCCCACGCGCATGCCCTCGGTCAGGCCGCCAGCGGCGTTGGTCAGAACTACCGTCTTCACGCCCGCCGCAGCGGCGGTGCGTACCGCGTGGGCGGTGCGCCACAACTCGTGCCCCTCGTAGGCGTGGGTGCGTCCCAACAGCACCAGTACGTTGCGGCCGCCGATCTTTCCGCTGCGCACCGTCCCGCCGTGACCTTCCGCGGTGGGGGCCAGGAAGCCCGGCAGCTCCGCCATCGGGAATTCCTGTAGGTCCTCCGCGCCTTCGCACAGCACGTCGGCTGCGGGGCGCCAACCGGAACCGAGCACCACCGCGCAGTCGTAGGAGTCCAGCCCCGTACGCTCCTTCAATGCCTCCGCAGCGTCCACAGCCAGTTGATAAGGGTCTTGGTATGCAGTCATGCCAATCAAGAGTACCGCAGGCGCTAGACTGAATAAGTCAGTCGAAGGAAGAGGGACGTGAGTAGGCAAGTGCAAGACGGCACACAAGAACACAGCGCACACTCTGTTGCCAAGTTCGTGCAGAACTGGACGCGGGACAATGTCCAGAGAGTTGTGGACTGGCGCCGTCACCTGCACCGCAACCCCGAGCTTTCCCACATGGAAACGGAGACCACGCGCTTCCTCGCCCAGGAACTAGAGCGCGCCGGGTTGCAGCCCGTTGCCTTGCCTTCCACGGGGCTCATCGCGGACATCGGTCCGGTCGGTGCTCCGCGCATCGCCTTCCGCGGGGATATCGACGCGCTGCCGCTGCAGGAGGTCACGGGGCTGGACTTCGCCTCCGAGAACCCCGGGGTCATGCACGCCTGCGGTCACGACATCCACACCACGGTCGTGTTGGGGTTGGCCGTCGCTCTTGCCGAGTTTGTTGACGCCCACGGCGAGGATGCCCTAGGGATTCAGGTGCGCTTCATCTTCCAGCCCGCCGAGGAAGTCATGGACGGTGGCGCGGTGGACGTGATCGAGGCAGGCGCGCTGAACGGCGTGTCCCGGATCTTCGCCCTCCACTGCGAGCCGAAGCTGCGCGCAGGTGAGATTGGCGTGCGCACTGGTGCTATCACCTCTGCCAGCGACGTAGTGGAGATCATCCTGCGCGGCCACGGTGGGCACACCTCCCGGCCGCACCTGGCGGCGGATCTGGTGTACACCGCGGGGCTGATTGCCTCGCAGCTGCCCGGATTGCTGTCGCGCACCGTCGACCCGCGCACCGGCACCGTGTTGACCTTCGGTGCGATCAACGGTGGCTCGACATTCAACGCAATGCCCCAGGAAGTACGCCTGCTGGGTACGTTCCGCACGGCCGAGGTTGGAGTGTGGCGTCGTGGTGAAGAAACGTTGCGTGAACTGCTAGAGCACCTGGTGGCACCTACCGGGGCGCAGCTCGAGATGCGCTACACCAAGGGCGTGCCGCCGGTGATGAACGACGACGTGTCCACCGCCGCGCTGGCGCAGGCCGTCAACGACGTGGACCCGAACGCTCTCAAGGAGGCCCCGCAGTCCACTGGTGGCGAGGACTTCAGCTGGTACCTGGAGCACGTTCCGGGCTCCATGGCGCGCCTGGGCGCGTGGAATGGCAAGGGGGAGCGGCCTGACCTGCACCAGCCGGACATCATTTTCGACGAGCGGGCCCTGGGCATCGGCATCCGGCTGTTCGCCGGGGTTATTGACCAGTTCCGTTAAGGCGCTTCTGCGCGAACTTCATCGCGCTGCTGGTTAGCTGGTGGGTGCGCTGCTTGCGCTCGAACTTCCACTGGGCCTGCTGGGCGCGCTGCTGCATCTTCAGCTCCCGGAAGCGTTGGCGCTCTAGCTGCTTCGGACTGGGATCGTACCAGTTTTGCGGGCCGACCTTCATGACGTAGAGCATAACGAAGACAGCCGGGATGAACAGCAAAAGTATGGTGGAGTGCTCCCACATGCTATTGAGAAGCATGGCTAGGGCGCTGCTGCCGATCACGGTGCTGAGCAGCAGGCCGAGGCGGACATTGCGGCCGCTACGGTACAGGCGGTCGATTTCGCGGGCGGAGTAGTAGGGAACCAGTTCTCGGGAGGCCTCCAGCTTGGGAAGGTCGGAAAAGATCTGCTCCAGTTCGCCTTCGGATACTGCGGCGGTGGCTTGCTGCACGCGCTCCTCGTACTCCGTCATGGTGAGGCGACCGTCGGCAAAGTGCTCTCCGAGGGTGCTGATCGCGTTACTGCGGTCGACGTCGGAGATGCGGATGTGCCTACGAGACGGTTCGTTCATACTCCTAACCGTATCACTAGCGGGCTAGCCGTCGAACCAGTCGAAAGTGCGCTCTACTGCGCGCTTCCATTTCGCGTACGCAACTTCGCGCTCCTGCGGGTCGCCTGCGGGGAAGTAGGTCTTTTCCTCCTGCCACAACGACTTAAGCTCTTCGAGGTCTTGGTAGAAGCCTACCGCCAGGCCGGCGGCGTAGGCTGCGCCGAGGGCGGTGGTCTCCGATACTTCCGGAACGGTCACGGGTACTTCCAGCTGGTCGGCCTGGAATTGCATCAATAGCGAGTTCACGACCATGCCGCCGTCGACCCGCAGGTTCTTCAGATCCACCTTGGAATCCGCGTTCATGGCCTCGACTACCTCGCGGGTCTGGAAGGCGGTGGCCTCGAGGGCTGCGCGGGCGATGTGCGCCTTGGTCACGTAGCGCGTCAGGCCGGCAATGACGCCGCGGGCATCGGGGCGCCAGTGCGGGGCAAGCAGGCCACTGAAGGCAGGCACGATGTAGCAGCCGCCGTTATCCTCCACGCTGCGCGCCAGCGGTTCGATGTCGTCAGCGGTGTCGAAGAAGCCCAGGTTATCCCGCAGCCACTGCACCAGCGAGCCGGTCACGGCGATGGAACCCTCCAAGGCGTACACTGCCGGCTGGTTGCCCAGCCGGTAGGCGACGGTGGTGATCAATCCGTGCTCGGACCACTGTGGTTCGGTGCCGGTGTTGAGTAGCAGGAAGTTGCCGGTGCCGTAGGTGTTTTTGGCCTCGCCCTGGCTAAAACACACTTGGCCGAAGGCAGCGGCCTGCTGGTCGCCGAGGATGCCGGCGATCGGCACGCCATGGACTGGCCCGCTGCGGCGTACCTTGCCGATCACCTCGGAGGAACTCACGATCTCCGGCAGCATGGACTGGGGAATACCCAGCATCTCGCACAGTTCCGGATCCCACGTCTGTGTCCGCAGATCCATCAGCATCGTGCGGGAGGCGTTGGTGACGTCGGTGACGTGCCGGGCATGACCGGCACGCCCCGCTTTGGACTTCTTGTGGGAGCGGCGGGTGAGTTCCCAGACGAGCCACGAGTCAATGGTGCCGAAGGCCAGCTCCCCGCGTTCGGCCTTTTCGCGGGCGCCGTCGACGTTATCCAGGATCCACCGGATTTTCGGCCCGGCGAAGTAGGTAGAGGCGTTGAGCCCGGTACGTTCGGAGATCATGGCCTTTTGCTCTTCGCTGAGGGCATTCACAATTTCGTCGGTGCGCGTGTCCTGCCAGACGATTGCGTTGTAGATGGGCTTGCCGGTGGTGCGATCCCACACGACGGTGGTTTCGCGCTGATTGGTGATGCCCACCGCGGCGATTTCTTCCACCGGTATGTCGCTGGATGCTGCGGCGTCCGCCATGACACGCCGCATGTTGCGCCGGATCTCTTCCGGGTCGTGTTCTACCCAGCCTGGCCGCGGGAAGATCTGCCGATGCTCCATCTGGCTGGTGCTCGCGATCTTTCCATGGGCATCGAAGATGATGCAGCGGGTAGAGGTAGTCCCCTGGTCGAGCGCCAGCACATAGCCCCGTTTGGAGCTTTTCCACTTTGCCAAGGTTCCGGTGAGCTGATTCGTGAGGTTCTCTACCACTTAGTCTTCTGTGTTCTCGGTGTACTCGGCGGCTTCGTCCAGGTCGGCGTCTTCGTCCAGGTCTGCGTCTTCGTCCAGGTCTGCGTCGGTATTCTCCGCATCCTCAGTCGGAGCCTTTTTACGCTGGCTCGCAAACGCCGCCAGAATCAGGATGGCCACGCCTGCAGCGCCACACAGCATGGTTACCCAGCGCAGCGCCTGCAGGGTGCCGGAGGAGTACTTGGAGATGTAGATGGTGCCCGCGTCGCAGGTGTACTTGACCTTCGAGACGTCCTCGGTGAACTTGATGGAGGTGTACACGCCCTTGTTCTTGGTCAGCGGCAGCGATACATCGGAGATCTCCAGATCATCCGCGTTGAACTTCAGCTCCGCGGTCTCGATGCGGTCGGTCATTTCCTTGCCGCTCTCGTCGACCAGGCTGCACTGTCGGGCGTTCAGCGCATCTTCGTCGGCTAGCAGGAAGTACTCTTTTCCTGCCTTAACGTCGTAGCCCTTTCCGAAGTCTTTGACCCCCACCAGGGAGACGATGGCGGTGATCAGCGCGACGATCAGCAGACCGAGCCCCAGGAAGAGCATGCTCTTCGAGGTTTTCTTCTGCTCGGGGGCGTTGTCGACATTGCGGTGCGTCATAGTGGCTACCTTCTTTTTTCGATTATTTATTCTGCGACATTATCAGTAGAGCTGTCGTCCTTCAGCTCCATTAGTGCTTGATTCTTTGTGACGCCATCGCCGTTTCCGACGCTCAGCGACTCAACCACACCGGCCTTGTGCGCCTTGACGGCGTTCTCCATCTTCATGGCTTCGAGCACCAGCAAGACATCGCCCTCTGCCACCTGGTCGCCTTCGGAGACTTCTACCTTGATGACAGTGCCCTGCATCGGGGAGGCCACCGTGTCGCCGGTGATTGCGATGTCCGCGGCGTTGGCGCGGCGCTTCTTGGCGCGGCTAACTGAGCCCCGACCGGCCAGGATTTCCCCCGGCACCATGACCTCTACGCGTCGGCCATCGACCTCGACGACCAGCTTCTCCTTCGGCAGCGCCCCTTCGGCGGGTGCCGCGAGAGGCTCCTCGTAGGCGGGCAGCTGGTTGTCCCATTCCTCTTCGATCCAGCGCGTGTACACGCGGTAATCGCCGTCTTCGGCGACGAAGGCGGGGTCGTTCAGCGCAGCCAGGTGGAAGGGGATCACGGTAGGGATGCCTTCAACGAGGTACTCCTCCAGGGCCCGTCGCGAGCGCTGGATCGCCTCGGTGCGATCTGCGCCGGTGACGATGAGCTTGGCCAGCATAGAGTCGAACTGCCCGCCGACGACCGCGCCGGTTTCAATGCCGGAATCCATGCGTACGCCGGGGCCGGTGGGTTCCCGATAGGCCTGGATGCGCCCCGGTGCGGGCATGAAGTTATTGGTCGGATCCTCGCCGTTGATGCGGTATTCGATCGAGTGGCCGTGGATCTCCGGATCCTCCGTGCGCGACAGCTCTTCACCGCGGGCGATGCGGAACTGCTCGCGCACCAGGTCCCAGCCGGTGACCTGCTCGGTCACGGGATGCTCCACCTGCAGTCGGGTGTTGACCTCCAGGAAGCTGATCAGCCCGTCGGACCCCACCAGGTACTCCACCGTGCCCGCACCGTAGTAGCCGGCCTCGCGGCAGATGGCCTTTGCAGACGAGTAGATGCGCTCGTTCTGCTCGTCGCTAAGGAACGGCGCTGGGGCTTCCTCGATCAGTTTCTGGAAGCGCCGCTGGGCGGAGCAATCGCGGGTGGAGGCGACCACGACGTTGCCGTGCTTATCGGCCACCACCTGCGCCTCAACGTGGCGGGCGCGATCCAGGTAACGCTCCACAAAGCACTCGCCGCGGCCGAAAGCGGTGATGGCTTCACGAGTTGCAGACTCGAAGAGGCCGGGGATCTCGTCCATCGTGTAGGCGACCTTCATGCCACGTCCACCGCCGCCGAATGCGGCCTTGATGGCGATCGGAAGTCCGTGGCGCTCCGCGAAGGCGGTGACCTCTGCGGCATCCGCGACGGGTTCCTTAGTTCCCGGAGTCATAGGGGCGTCAACAATAAGAGCAATATTGCGCGCCGTGACCTTGTCTCCGAGCTTGCGGATGGCCTCCGGGGGTGGGCCGATCCAGTTCAGACCTGCATCGATGACTGCCTGCGCGAAATCGGCGTTTTCGGATAGGAAGCCGTAGCCCGGGTGGACTGCGTCGGCGCCGGACTTCTTCGCGGCGGCGAGGATCTTGTCGATGTCCAGGTAGGTTTCCGCCGAGGTCTGGCCGTTCAGAGCCAGTGCCTCGTCGGCCATGCGTACAAAAGGCGCCTCCGCGTCCGGATCTGCATAAACGGCAACGGTAGCGATGCCCTCGTCGCGCGCAGCCCGGATGACGCGTACTGCAATCTCGCCACGATTGGCGATCAGTACCTTCGTCAAGGGGGCAGCGGTGCTGGAAGTCACGGGCAATCCTTTCGGGTCAATAGTTAGGGGTTAGTTAATGAGGCTACACTGCCCACTTAACCGCGCTCGATGGGCACGCGCATCATGTTTCCCCATTCGATCCACGAGCCATCGTAGACGCGCACGTCCTCCCATCCCAGCAGGAAACGCAGAACGAACCACTCCAGGGCTGCGCGGGCTCCGTTGTTGCAGTAGACAACGGTGGGGCGGGTGGGATCCAGCCCCAGGCCATTGTGGTTGGCCTCGATTGCCTCCGCGGAGCAGAAGCGGGAGTTAGCCAGCAGTGACGAATCGGCGCGGTGGTTAACGGCCCCCGGGACGTGGCCATTGCGGCGGATCGGGTAGCCGGGCAGGGTTACTTCGCCGGTGTACTCTTCGGCATCGCGCAGGTCGATGATCTGGCAGCCTTCGAACTTCGTGCGCAGCTCATCGACGAAGATGCGGTGGGTGTGATCGTTACGGCGGGAGGCCACGGAGTAGCCGGGCTGCTGCGGGATGTCATCGACGGCATAGGAGATTTCGCGTTCCTCCTGCATCCAGGCATCGCGTCCGCCATCCAAGATGCGCACGTCCGGGTGGCCGAAAAGCTCGAAGACCCATAGTGCGTAAACGGCCCACAGGTTGGCGTGGTCGCCGTAAAACACCACAGTGTCCTCCCGCGTGATGCCCAGGCGATCCATAAGTTCCTCGAACTCCTTGGAGCCAATAAGGTCGCGCCACACAGGGTCCGAGAGGTTTTCGTACCACTTGACTCGTACGGCGGTAGGAATGTGACCAATATCGTAAAGCAGCGAATCCGCGTCCACCTCGACGACCTTCAGTCCGGGGGTTCCTAGCTTGGCGCCGAGCCAAGCGTTCGTGACCAGCTTGTTTGGGTGCGCGTACTGCTGGAGCTGAGGGCTGGGGTCGAATTCGATTCCCATAAATACCTGCCTTTCGATCGTTTGAAAGTCTAGCGCCTTATGAGGCGCCTTTCTTCCACTGCCGTGCGGGCCGAGTGGTCGTAGAATTGAAGGTGTTGGTCAGACAAGGCCACACGCACTGTATTTTTACTTCCAGAGCTAGGGGAAACCGTGCACAAGAACATTGTTGTCTTTGAGGTTCAGGGCGGAAACGACAAGGGTGAGGACGGCCACCGCCGCGACACGATGCCGATCGTCGAGGCTATCCGCGAGAAGGGCTGGGGCGCCGAGGTTGTCTACTTCGACCCGGAGAAGACCAACGAAATCTACGAAGACGTTGCCGCTAAGTACGACGCTTACATTTCCCGCGTCAACCCAGGCCACATTCCCGGTGGCGAGAAGGGCTACTTCGACATGCTGACCAAGCTGACGGAGGAAGCCGGCCTGGTTGGTATGTCCACCCCGGCCGAGATGATGGCCTACGGTGCGAAGGATGCGCTGGTGAAGTTGAACGACACCGATCTGGTGCCGGACGATACCGCTGCCTACTACGACGTCGATTCCTTCCACAAGACCTTCCCGACTTCCCTGTCGTACGGTGAGCGTGTGCTGAAGCAGAACCGCGGCTCCACTGGCTCGGGCATCTGGCGCGTGCAGCTGGAAGATAAGCAGCTGGCCGAGTCCGTCGAGCCGGGCACGGCTCTGCCGCTGGACACGAAGTTGAAGTGCACCGAGGCCGTCGACAACCACACCGAGGTTCGCGAGCTGGGCGAGTTCATGGACTTCTGCGACCAGTACATCGTTGGCGACAACGGCATGCTGGTGGACATGCGCTTCATGCCGCGCATCGTTGAGGGCGAGATCCGCATCCTGCTGGTCGGCCCGCACCCGGTGTTCGTGGTTCACAAGAAGCCGGCCGAGGGCGGCGACGCGTTCTCCGCAACCCTGTTCTCTGGCGCAAAGTACACCTACCAGAAGCCGGAGGAGTGGCAGGACCTGGTGGACATGTTCGCCGAGGCCCGCCCGGTCATCGCCGAGAAGCTGGGTGGCGACAACATCCCGCTGATCTGGACCGCCGACTTCATGCTGGCCGATGACGACGAGACCGGCGAGGACACCTACGTCCTGGGCGAGATCAACTGCTCCTGCGTGGGCTTCACCTCCGAGCTGGACATGGGTATCCAGCAGCTGGTGGCCGAAGAGGCCATTAAGCGCGTAGAGGCAAAGCACGCCTAAGCGCGTCAGCGCAACACTGACGTTTTCGGCGTCAAAAAATGTTTGTTTAACTACATAACCCGTCGCGGGGCGTTAGAGTGAGGCGCATCACGTCCTCAATCTCCGAAAGGATCTAACCCCCGCGATGATTAACCACGACGTTCGCGTCCACCCCTCGGCCGACGACTTTCCGCAGGAAAAGCACCTCGCATGGAAGGTCGCGCAGGTCGCCGCCGACCCGGTCGAGGTGCCGCAAGACACCGCGGACATGGTGGTCAACCGCATCATCGATAACGCGGCCGTCGCTGCCGCCTCCCTCGTGCGCCGCCCCGTCACGTCGGCGCGCACCCAAGCGCTGTGCCACTCTGGGGCCAGCGCTGTTTTTGGTACGGACGCCACCGTCTCCCCCGAATGGGCCGCCTGGGCCAACGGGGTAGCGGTGCGCGAGCTGGATTTTCACGATACGTTCCTGGCCGCCGAGTACTCCCACCCAGGTGACAACATTCCCCCGATCCTGGCCGTAGCGCAGGCGCGCGGGCTGGGCGGGCGCGATCTGATCCGCGGCATCGCCACCGGCTACGAGATCCAGGTGGACCTGGTCAAGGGCATTTCCCTGCACAAGCACAAGATCGACCACGTGGCGCACTTGGGGCCTTCCGCGGCCGCGGGCATTGGCACCCTGCTGCGCCTGGACCCGCAGGTGATCTACCAGGCAGTTGGTCAGGCACTTCACACCACTACGGCGACGCGACAGTCCCGCAAGGGGCTCATCAGCTCCTGGAAGGCCCACGCTCCCGCCTTCGCCGGAAAGATGGCGGTGGAAGCCGTGGACCGAGCCATGCGCGGCGAGGGCGCCCCGGCTCCGATCTGGGAGGGCGAGGACGGCGTGATCGCTTGGCTGCTGGACGGCCCGGATGCCCACTACGTGGTGCCGCTGCCGGAGGCGGGGGAGCCGAAGCGGGCGATCCTGGATACCTACACCAAGGAGCACTCCGCGGAGTACCAGTCCCAGGCGCCGATCGACCTGGCTCGTCGTATGCGGGACAAGATCGGGGACCTCAGTCAGGTGGAAAGCATCGTGCTGCACACCAGCCACCACACTCACTACGTGATCGGCACGGGCTCCAACGATCCGCAGAAGTTCGACCCGAAGGCTTCGCGCGAAACGCTGGACCACTCCGTGATGTACATCTTCGCCGTCGCTCTGGAGGACGGCGAGTGGCACCACGAGCGTTCCTATGCACCCGAGCGCGCCCAACGCCCGGAGACCGTGGAGCTGTGGCACAAGATCTCCACCGTCGAGGATCCGGAGTGGACCCGTCGCTACCACTCCACCGATCCAGCCGAGAAGGCCTTTGGCTGCAAGGCGGTGGTCACCCTGCGCGACGGCACCGAGATCGTCGATGAGCTGGCCGTGGCCGACGCCCACCCGCTGGGCGCCCGCCCGTTCGGCCGCGCCGACTACATCAACAAGTTCCGCACCCTGGCCGAGGGCGTGGTGGACGAGGCCGAGCAGGATCGCTTCCTCGCCGTCGCCGAGGCCACCGCGGACCTGGCGCCCGGCGAGCTCGGCCAGCTGAACCTCGTGGTCAGCGACGATGTGCTGGCCCGCGCACCACAGATCCCCGGCGGTATTTTCTAAGAAAGGACCACTCACCATGACCGATCCAATCAAGGTTTCCAACGCTCCCTTCGACCGCGGACGAACCGACTTCACCACCCCGCGCGCCCAGTCCAGCAAGACCTCCAACGCCACCGGCACCGACAAGAACATCAACAAGGGTCTCAACGGCGTGGTGGTGGATACCTCGGCCGTCTCCAAGGTCAACCCCGAGACCAACTCCCTGACCTACCGGGGTTACCCCGTCGAGGAGCTGGCAGAACACTGCACCTTCGAGGACGTCGCCTACCTGCTGTGGAACGGCGAACTACCGGACTTCCGGGAGCTCGAGCAGTTCCGGCAGCGCGAGCGCGCCCTGCGCCCCATCGACCGCAGCATGCTGGACCTCATCAACTCTCTGCCGAAGACCGCCCACCCCATGGACGTGCTACGCACTGCGGTCAGCGTGTTCGGCACGGAGGACCTGAACTCGCACGACCGGAGCCCCGATGCGGTGCGCCGCACCGGGTTGACCCTGCTGGCCAAGCTGCCGACGATCATCGCCTATGACCTGCGCCGACGTAAGAACCTGGGGTACATCGCACCGTCCCGCGACCGGGATATCGCGGAGAACTTCCTGTACATGTGCTTCGGCGACGGCGAGGACAGCCCCGCCAACAACCGTGACGACGTGGAGGCCTTCGACCAGTCCCTCACCCTGTACGCGGAGCATGGCTTCAACGCCTCCACCTTCACCGGCCGCGTGATCAGCTCCACCATGAGCGACGTCTACTCTGCCGTCACCGGCGCCATCGGCGCCCTCAAGGGTCCGCTGCATGGTGGCGCGAACGAGGCCGTGATGCACAACTTCCTGGCCGTCGAGGATCCGGCTGCCGCCGAGCAGTGGGTTCTGGATCAGTGCGACGCGAAGAACAAGATCATGGGCTTCGGCCACCGCGTGTACAAGAAGGGCGACTCGCGCGTGCCCACCATGGAGGCCGCCATGCGCCGCACCGCCGCCAACCACGACGGCCAGCGCTGGGTGGAGATGTATGACAACATGCAGAAGGCCATGGACCAGCGCACCGGCATCCAGCCGAACCTGGACTTCCCGGCGGGTCCGACTTACTACATGCTGGGTATCGACATCCCGTTCTTCACCCCGATCTTCGTCATGGCTCGCGTCGTCGGCTGGACCGCTCACATTGTGGAGCAGAACGCCGACAACGCCCTGATCCGCCCGCTATCCAGCTACGTCGGCCCGGAGCAGCGTGCCGTCAAGGCTGACTAGCCCCAGAGGTCGGAGAAGTCGTATCCGAAGTGCGCCAGCCCCCGCCGTAGGGCGGGCAGCGATAACCCGATCACGGCCGACGGGTGCCCGTCGATGCTTTCGATGAACCACCCGCCGAGCGCCTCCAGGGTGAAGGCTCCGGCGCACTCCAGCGGCTCGCCGGTGACCGCGTACGCCTCGATGGCGCGATCGGACACGTCGGCGAACTGGATCTGTGTGGCGACAACCTCCTCGTAGATCTGGCCCGAGGCGGCGTCGATAAGAGCGTGCCCGGTGATCAGCTCCGCGCGTTTCCCGCGCTGCTGGCGCCACCGTCGCACCGTCTCTTCGCGCGTGTGCGGCTTGCCTTGCAGCTCGCCGTCGATGAGCAGCATGCTGTCGCCGCCCAGCACCAGCTCTCCCTCGACCGCCCGCGCCTTTGCGGTGGCTAGGTGCTGCACATAGTCCGCCGGGGTAGGGTTCACGAGTCCCGCCACGGCGGCTTCTTCGTCCACACCGGGGGAGACCTTGCGCGGGTACACTCCGGCGGCGTTCAATACCTTCTCGCGCGCGGGCGAGGTGCTAGCCAGCGTGAGCTGCATGCCCTAGCCCCGCGGCATCCGCGGATTGCGGAACGCGCCCGGGTTGCCGTGTAGCACCCCGCGCCCGTAGTGCCCGCGCGTATCGGGCTTCGCGTTGCGCAGTGCCTCGGCCTCCGTGGCCAGGTCGTCAACGATGAGTTGCAGCGCCCGGGTCTCTACCTCGTCCGGGTTGCCCTTGATCACCTGAAATTCCGTCACGCGCTTCCTCCTAGAACGGCAGGTTGTCGTGCTTGCGTGGGTAGCTATCTTCGGCCTTGCGCTCCACCAGTCGCAGGCCGTCGATGATGCGGGTGCGGGTCTCGGAGGGCGGAATCACCGCGTCGACCAGGCCCCGCTCCGCGGCGGAGTAGGGTTCCGCCTGGTAGCTATCGTCCTGCGCGATCTGCGCGGTCGGCCATGCGTACACCAGGTCGGTGCCCAGGCGCTTAGCGCCCAGCGAGAGGTACGCGTCCCCGAATGCCTTGCGCGTAATCACCGCGATCTTGCCCACGGAGGCCTCGGCCGTCACGCCGATCAGCTTCGCGGTGCGGCGGAACAGTGCGTCCGGCGCGTAGCCCGCCGAGTCCACGAAGGTCACCAGCGGCACGTTGAACGCGTCGCAGAAGCGGATGAAGCGTGCTGCCTTCTCGGCCGCCGCCACGTCGATCGCCCCTGCCTGCTGTTCGGGCTGGTTCGCAATGACGCCCACACTTCGGCCGCCCACCCGCGCCAGCGCCGTAATCAGGTTCGGTGCGTGGAGTTTCTGCAGTTCCAGCACGGTATCGGCGTCTACGACGCGAGCCAAGACCTCGTGCATGTCGTAGGTCTGCGCGTCAGAGTCGGGGATCAAGCCGTCCAGTTCGCCCGGCTCTGCCGAACCGTCCTCGCCAGGCAGTGGGAGTGCCCGGTTGTTGCTGGGCAGGTAGCCCAGGAGGTCCGCGACGAGTCCCAGCGCGGAGGCGTCATCCTCGGCGACAAGGTGGGCGGTGCCGTCTGCGGCGTCACCTACAAAGCCCCCGGCGCCCTTGACCGCAACGACGACATCGGAAAGGACCACCGAGTGCACCAGCGCGCCACTGGTGGGGCCGGCGACCAGCGCGATTTGCGGGACCACGCCGGAGAGCTTCGCCTGCAGGTTGTGGATGCGGGAGAAGTACTCGAGGGCGGCGATGCCCTCCTTCGGGCGGGCGCCCGTGCCCTCGTAGATGCCGATCAGCGGGGTGCCGGACTTCACGGCCAGCTCCATGACCTTCAGGATTTTCTCGCCCGCGGTTTCGCCGATCTGGCCGTCGAAGAGAGTCGCGTCCTGGGAGAACACGCACACCGGGCGACCGTCGATGGTGCCATAACCGGCGACGATGCCATCGGTGACGGGGCGGAACTTGTCGGCCTTGAAGGCGGTGGCGCGGTGGCGGGCCAGCGCGTCGGTCTCCACGAAACTACCGGCATCCAGCAGTGCGTCCACGCGGCGACGGGCGCGCGGAATCTCGTCCCCCTGCGGCTTGTGGGTCTCCGCTAGGCGATCGCGGAGGTCGGCGATCTTCCCAGCGGTGGTCGATGTGTCGGTGGTAGAGCTCATGGTGGCCATAATACGGCGTAAAAACTCCAGCGCCGTGATTGGTGGGGCTAGAGTGTCTGAGGGAAGGCATGTGAAGAGAAAGGATGGTACAGCCATGCGCACGCCGCTAGACCCCCGCCGCCTGGCCGAGCGCCTGGCCCCGCTGGGCTACCGCCACGTCGAGGTGCTAGAGACCACCGGCTCCACCAGCACCGACCTGGCCGACCGCGTGCGCTGCGGCGAGGACCTGCCTGACATGTCTTTACTCATGGCCGAGGAGCAGACCGCCGGCCGCGGCCGCAAGGGGCGTTCCTTCGAAGCCCCGGCCCGCAGCCAGCTGATCTGCTCGGTGCTGGTGCGCCTGCCGGGCGTGCCGGTCGACCGTATTAGCCTGCTCCCACTGCTGACGGGTCTGTCGATCGTGGAGGGCATCCGCGCCAGCGCCGACATTCCCATCCAGCTGAAGTGGCCCAACGACTGCGTGCTGGATGGCCGCAAGCTGGTGGGCATCCTGGTGGAGGCCGTGCACCTGGACCCGCACCCGGCGATCATCCTGGGCTTCGGTATTAACCACGACCTGCAGACCGACGAGCTGCCCGTCGCCCACGCTAGCTCCATCGACCTCGAATGCGCCCGACTGGGGATGCCCTGCCCGACGCGCGAGGACGTCGCGGTGGCCGTGTTCGCGGAGCTGGCGGCGAATCTGGAGCGGTGGCGTCGACTAGGAGGGGCGGCCCAGACCGTGCTGCCGCGATACCGCCAGGCTTCCGCGACCATCGGCACGGCCGTGCGTGCTTTCCTGCCCGGCGACGAGATCGTGGAGGGCACGGCGACCGACATCGACGACGACGGCGAGTTGCTGGTCCGCACCGCGGAGGGCACGCGCCTGATCCGTGCGGGCGAGATCGTGCATCTGCGCGCCGACGGCACCGGCGACTACGGAGGGCGCTACGCATGAGCAAAATCACCTTCGACCCGGACGAGCAGATCCTCGCCGAGCTCAGCCCCGCCCGCCGCTCCATGTTCTTCCCCGTCCTGCGCCTGCTGTTGTGGACGGGCCTGTTCTGGATGGGCATCGGCGCGCTGGATCAGTACATGGCCACCCAATTTCTGGACGCCCCTACGGTGGAAGCCTGCATGTGGCTTCGGCGGGGGCTGCTGGTTGCGTGGCTGTTGGTGTGCTGGAGGCGCTGCGTGCGACACCTGGTTTTCCGCGCGCGCTCCCGCATGCTGCTGACCGACAGGCGCCTGATCACCGCGACCGGCCACCTGCGCAGTCGCATTGGCCAGATCCCACTGGCCAACGTGGTGGATTGCAGGGCCCACCGGGGCGACGTGGCGGTGTACGTGGCCGGGGCGCGCGTGCCTTTGGTGCTGCATTCGGTTCCCTATACCCGCAAGTTCGAGAGGCTGCTGAAGAGCCAGATTAAGAGTGTCGGGCCGGGGAACTATAGTTGGGAGCTGTGAGTGAGAGCAATGGGAATAACACAGCCGACTGGTCTTTAGCGCGCCCTGCCGCACACGCGCCGGGCGCGCCGTTGGTGACGATCATCGGCGATGGTCAGTTGGCGCGCATGACTCAACAGGCGGCGATCGAGTTGGGCTTAAGTTGCCGTGTGCTGGCCGGGTCGCCGGATTCCTCGGCCGCGCAGGTGACCGCCGACGTGGTGCTGGGGGATTACGCGCTGGAGGAGCACGTCCGCGAGGTTGCTCAGGATTCCGACGCGGTGACCTTCGACCACGAGCACGTTCCGAACCGCTTCCTGGACGACCTCATCGCCGAGGGCGTGAACGTCCAGCCGCAGCCCGCGGCGCTGATCAACGCGCAGGACAAGCTGGTGATGCGCAAGAAGCTGCGCGAGCTGGGAGCCCCAGTGCCGCCCTTCGCCGCCATCGAATCCGCCGATGACATCGCCGGGTTTTTCGAGGCCGTGGGCGGCCAGGTCTGCCTGAAGGCCCGCCGCGGTGGCTACGACGGCAAGGGCGTGTGGTTCCCCGACACGGTGGACGAGGCCCGCGAGCTGGTGGAGAAGCTGCTGGACAAGGAGATCCCCCTGATGGCGGAGAAGAAGGTCGCGCTGGTGCGCGAGCTGTCCGCCATGGTCGCCCGCACTCCGTCCGGCGAGGTGCAGGCGTGGCCGGCGGTCGAGTCCCTGCAGGAAGATGGCATCTGCGTGGAGGCTGTGGCACCCGCCCCGAACTCCACGCCGGAGATCCTGGCCGCCGCCGAGCAGTTGTCCCGTGACATCGTCACCGAGCTGGGCGTGACGGGCGTGCTGGCCGTGGAACTGTTCGAGACCACCGACGACAACGGCCAGCCGGAGATCATCGTCAACGAGCTGGCGATGCGCCCGCACAACACCGGCCACTGGACGCAGGACGGCTGCGTCACCAGCCAATTCGAGCAGCACGTCCGCGCCGTACTGGATCGCCCGCTGGGCTCCACGGAGCCGACCGCGCCGGTGGTGGTGATGGCAAACGTGCTGGGAGCGGACGAGGATCCGGCGATGCCGATGCACGAGCGTATGGACGCGGTGTGGCGTCGATTCCCGAACGCGAAGATCCACATGTACGGCAAGGATTGGCGCCCGCGCCGCAAGATCGGCCACGTCAATATGCTGGGGGAGGATCCGGCGCGCACGCGCGAGCAGGCGCGTCTGGCCGCGAAGTTCCTGGAAACCGCCGAATGGGAGGACTAAACGATGACTGAGAACGCACGCACCCCGCTGGTCGGCCTGGTGATGGGGTCCGATTCCGACTGGCCCACCGTCGAACCGGCCGCCGAGGTGCTGGCTGAGTTCGGCATCCCCTTCGAGGTCGGCGTGGTCTCCGCGCACCGCACCCCGGAGCGCATGCTCGACTACGCCCGCACCGCGCACACCCGCGGCGTGAAGGTGATCATCGCCTGCGCCGGCGGTGCCGCCCACCTGCCTGGTATGGTCGCCGCGGCCACCCCACTGCCGGTGATCGGCATTCCGCGCGCCCTGGGCAACCTGGATGGCCTGGATTCCCTGCTCTCGATCGTGCAGATGCCGGGCGGCGTGCCGACTGCCACCGTCTCCATCGACGGCGCGAAGAACGCCGGACTGCTGGCCGTGCGCACCCTCGCGGTGGCTGACGAGGCTCTGATGGACAAGATGGTCGAATACCAGGAGAATATGCGCGACGCGGTGCTGGAGAAGGATCGTGCCCTGCAGCAGAAGTTGATGGGGTGAAGCGTTCTAACTGGGTAGGGGTCGTCGGGGCTGCCTACTCATCTACTTTGTGGAGAACGGGAAAAACTCCTTGAGGCCTGTCGGTAGCAGACAAACCATCTTCGCAGAGGATTAAACTATCTGGTTTCGTGTCGTCTAGTTTCGCGGCCTGAACTCGGTATTTATCCCCTAAATGCGTCAGGGTTACATCATCTATATGGTCAATACTGCCAATTTTGTAAAGTCGAGTTCCTTTCTCGACGCTTATGTCTTGAATATTTGTGGAGTAGGATGATCTATCCTTGCTTCCTTGGTAGAGGTCGACAATTCCGGGAAGAAAATCAACTTCATAGTCCCCGTCGGGCGTGGTTATCCTCAGGAAGCTGACGGTAAGGACCTGCCCTGTGACTGGATTGGATACAACATCTCCATCATTCGGGCGACTTAATGGGTTGCCGGATGGGTCGATGATTAAATAGGCCATAATTTACCTCATCTCGCAATTTGTGTACCCCAAGAGACTGACTCATTCCCAGCAGGTGTGAATCGTATCGCCTGGATGGCTGGTTTTAAACCTGGTAACAAAGAAATCAAGATCCTCGATCGATAAGATTCTTATCGAACTCGGTAGAAGTATTTCTTGGGGGGATTAATGGCTCAAGAATCTCATTTAGGATTGCGCAAACAAGGGCGGCAATTAGGCAGGCATAGAAAGGCGTAAGGATAATGTAAAAAACAGCAGCCAAGAGAAAGGTGCCAGCAATTGTGGACACCCAGTACTCTGACGGGCAGATTCCGAGCATAATGAAAGCTCTAGCAACAATCGCAACTGAGATGTCCAATATCGGCGACAGGATGAGGACGGTTAAGCTCCACAGTGGCACAGCCCAAACGCCGCCGACGCTGAATCGCCAGTGCGCGTTTGGGATGATCCATTGCGTTGCAATGACAGTCAATACTATCGGGAGACATATGGCCACAAGGGTGAGGGTCAATGCAATGAGTGAGCCAAGTTCGCCGATTTGCTTCTTCATCAGTTTTAGAAGCCTAACATGATCTCCAGCCAATCTGCCATGTCTCGGGCTAGGTCTGGCGACATCCTCTGGTTGATCATATAGCGTTCGAACGCCATTTGTTGCCGAGCAGAAGTTGTTTCGTCAATGGCCTGCTTGTTTACGGCGATAGGGTGCGACTGTAGCTAGACTCTTCATACATGTCCTATGAAGCAGTCCTGCGCCCCGTGTGGTGGCGCGACGCGTCTTGGTGGGTGTTGGTTTCTGTAGTCGTTCTGGCATTTGCTTTCCTCGGCGTGAGTGCAACGTTTGGCACCGGAATTGGAACCAAAACCTGGCAGGTTGTCGTCTCCATCATCGGCTTGGTTATAAGCTTTACCGGACTGCTCTTGCAGCGATTCCGTCCGGAACCCGGGGTGGCGGTGACTGCGGTTGGCATGTTCGCGTACGCAGCGTCGGCGCTGCTGGTCTGGCCTCTCGGCTACCTGGTCGTGGCCTACGAGGCTTACTTCATCTCCGCGAAGCTGACGCTGCGCCGCAAGTTGTGGCTGTCATTGCTATTGTTCGGTTCCTTCTTCGCGATGGTGTGGGGAACTTTCTACAACGCTCGTGTCGCAGTGCATGGCGATTTGGTCTGGGCTGGAGTTGACTTCCGGACCAAAGAATTCTGGCTTGTCTGGGGTCTAATCCTGCTGCTCGTGAGCGTCACCGTTGCCCTCATGTGGCTGACGGGCCGCTACTCGTTGCGCCGTGACCAGGCAGTGGAGGCGCTGGCCGCCCGCGCCGAGCTCGCCACCGTCAGCGAGCGCAACCGCATCGCCCGGGAGCTGCACGACATCGTTGCGCATTCCCTCACCGTCGTCATCGCGCAGGCCGATGGTGGGCGCTACGCAGGTCGCAAGGATCCGGACAAGGCCATAGAAGCCCTCGACACGATCGCCGCGCGCGGTCGCTCGGCTTTGACCCAGATGCGGGAGCTGCTCTCTGTTCTTCACGATGACGCCCCCTCGCCGCGTTCTACCACCGTCACCCCTGGGGTGGCCGGCGTTCCCGACCTGGTGGCGGATGCAAAGCGCAGTGGGGTGCAGGTGCAGCTGCATGTCACGGGCGAGCCGAGCCAGCTGGACGAGGTCCGCGACCTCAGTGTGTACCGCATCGTGCAGGAATCCCTGACGAACGTGCTGAAACACGCCGGCGCTGTGCCTGCCCAGGTGCGGTTGGAGTGGGAGCCCGCCCAGGTGACCATTAGCGTGGATAACGCGCCTGGCGACGAGCAGATCGAGGGCTCCGGGCGCGGCCTGACCGGCATTCGCCAGCGCGTGGCCATTCATGGCGGCACGGCTAGGTGGGGAGCTTCGGCGGTATACCCCGGAGGGTGGAACGTCACTGCTACGGTGCCTTATGCGAAGGAGGATTAAGTGATACGCGTAGGTTTGGCCGACGATCAGCAGCTGGTGCGCGCCGGGTTTGGCTTGGTGTTGGATTCGCAGGACGATATTTCGGTTGTCTGGCAGGCTGCCGACGGGCAGGAGGCCTGCGAGCTGGCCGAGTCGCAGCCCGTCGACATCATCCTCATGGATGTGCAGATGCCCCGCTTGGACGGCATCGAGGCGACCCGCCGGGTGGTTGCCGGCACCACCGGCGCCCGCGTGATCGTGCTGACCACCTTTGATAATGACAACTACGTCCTCGGCGCCGTGGAGGCCGGGGCCAGCGGTTTCCTACTCAAGGACACTGACCCCGAGGACCTCATCTCCGCCGTCCGCACTGTCGGCGACTCCGCTGCCGTCATTAGCCCGAAGGCCACCGCGCGCCTGCTGCGCAACATTCGCATGGCGCAGGCTCCGCAGCGCCACGAGCCCGTCGAGCTCGAACTTCCCGATCCTCTGACCCCGCGCGAGCTCGAGATTTTGCAGCTTATCGCGCTGGGCCTAAGCAACCAGGAGATCGCCGACAAGCTTTACATTTCGCTGCCCACCGTCAAGACTCATGTCGGCCGCGTGCTCACAAAGACCCAGTCCCGCGATCGTGTGCACGCGGTGCTGTTTGCGTTTAAGCATCACCTAGTACAGGCCAACGATTTGCTAGAACAAACTTTCTAAAACCTCCACTTAAACTTTAGGGGAGTTCTTGCTGTTCAGGCTGGTGGCGTCATTAAAAAAGAAAAAAGTTTTGGCTGGCTATTGACTTGGGTTGTGCGTGTGTTCTATTCTGTTTTTGGGAAGTTTGGCGGGGGTAACCTCGCCGCACCACCAAGGGAGTTCCATGCACACGAAAGATCCCACCTCACCACCATCATTTCGAATAGCTACCTCGCAGGATCCGCTGACCATTGCGGCGCGAAACCTTAATCAGCAACGGTTCCGCCTGATCATGGCATGCGTGCCGGACGGGGACGATCTGGTGCCCGATTTCTGCACCCGACTTGCCGTGCGTCTAGGTGTTTCGGTCGGAGTTGCGGAGGCCTGGGCCGAGGCCGCCTTCGTACTGCGCGACTATCCGCGCCTTGTCGATTACTTCGAAGAAGGCTGCTTCACCGACCGCCATGTATTGCGGGTGGCGCAGGATCTTTTTGCGGTGGCGCCGGACGATCGCTCGGTCGTTGAAGAAAAGGTTCTTTGCGAATTGACGCCCTCACGTCCCAACCAGCACGTGATGTCCCCGAGGACGATCCACAATCGCATCGCGAAGATTTTGCAGGATATCGACCGCGACGTCGTACCTAAGGATGAGGCCACGCCGGCCGAACCGTGTTTGGGAGTGGATTGCCGCGACCCGGAGTACACCACGTTCACGCTGCGCGTTCCGCGGATGGAGGGTATCGAGATCGACAAGATCGTGCGCGCCACCGCCAAGAAATACGACTGCTCGCAGCCCGAGGCTATGGTGCGGCTGATCACCGGTAAGGCCGAGGTCTCCGTGACTTTGAACCTGTACCACGATCCGGCGAATGACGGCGCGGTGCTAGGGGAGGACCACTGGCTGAACCGCTCCGCCGCCAAGACCTGGCTGCAGCGGGTGACGCACCTGTCCGCGCCGGGGTATGCGGAGTGCGAGGGCTACGCGCCGACGGAGAGCATCAAGGCCGCCGTCGCTGGGCGTGACCTGCACTGTCGCTTCCCGGGCTGCGAGGTTCCCGCCTATAAGTGCCAATACGACCACGTACGGCGCTACGGCAGCGGGCCGACGTCCACGGCAAACTTACACTTGCTTTGCTCGAAGCATCACAACCTCAAGACCGCGGGAAGCTGGGACGTCGCCCTATATCCCGACGGTCACGAAGTGTGGACCTCCCACGGCGACGGGCACAGCGTGATCACAGAGGCCGAGGGGCCGCTGGGGCGCGAGACCTTCGCCCAGCGCAACGTCCGCAAAACCAAGGCACTGGCCGAATATCACCAGGCGATAGAGGAAAGGGGTGGCGGGCCGTCATACTGAGGTAGGACACGCAAGATCAACCCCTCGTCCGATGTGGGAACACCACCCCGGGCGGCAGCATGGGAACCATGATCATCGTGGAAAACCTCACCAAGAGGTACGGCAAGAAAACAGTAGTCAACGACCTTTCATTCACCGTCCCGGACGGGCAGGTGACAGGCTTCCTCGGGCCCAACGGCGCGGGCAAGTCCACCACCATGCGCTGCATGCTCGGCCTCGACAAGCCGAGCGCCGGCAAGGTGACCTTTAGCGGCAAGGGATACGCAGGCGAATTCGCAGGCTTGGATAACAAGTCCAGCATCGCCGGCGCAGTTCTGGATGCCGGTTGGTTCACCCCTGCCCGCAGCGGCCGCAACCACCTTCGCGTCATCGCGAAGGGCGCCGGCATCTCCGACAAGCGCGTCGACGAATGCCTCGACATGGTCGGCCTGACCAGCGCGGGCAAGAAGAAGGTTAGTGGCTATTCGCTGGGTATGAAGCAGCGCCTCGGCCTGGCCGCAGCCCTCCTTGGTAACCCGCAGCACCTGATTCTCGACGAGCCAGTCAACGGCCTCGACCCCGAGGGTGTGTCCTGGATGCGTCGCATCATCCGCCAGCTCGCCGACGACGGGCGTGCCCTGCTGGTCAGCTCTCACCTGCTCAGCGAGATGCAGCAAACTGCCGATCGCCTCGTGCTGATCGGACAGGGCAAGCTCATCGGCGAACAGACTCTGGACGAGTTCCTCGCCGGCGGCGCGCACGTAGAGGTCGAATGCAAGGAAGCGGTCTTGCTGGCAGATAGCCTCCGCAGCCGCGGTTTCCAGGTCGATCTGGATAGGGAGCGGACGCTGCGTGTGGGCGTCGATAGCATGCCAGAGCACGAGGTGCGCGCAGCGATCGCGGCCACGGCGCTAGAGGAAAAGTTCGCGGTGACCAAGCTCGCGACCACCGCAGACAACCTGGAACAGCGCTTCCTCGCCGCCACGGCGGGACAGCAGGAATACCGCACCAACTAGGCCCTCAAACAGAAAAGGACAAACAATGCTCAAGGCAATTTCCTCCGAAGTTACGAAGCTGCTCACCCTCCGCAGCACGTGGATCTACGTCATCCTGTTCACGGGCTCGCTGTATGGGCCGGTTACGCTGTACATGCTTTTCAGCGATTCCTCGCAGATCGATACGGACTGGCCCGACCTGCTCACCGGCGGGATGATCTTCCTGATGATCGCCATCGTTTTCGGTGCGTCCACCGCGGGCGGCGACATTAACAACCATATGACGGCCCACTCCTTCCTCACACAGAAGAGCAGGAGCTCGTGGCTGCTGGCTCGCGCACTGGTGGCGGCCGTGTTCGCGGAGCTGAATTTCTTGGCCGGCGCCGCACTGAGCTGGCTGGTAGTGACTATCTTCCCGGCGGGTAACTTCACCGGCGAGAAGCCGCTAGTCCTCTGGGGCTACGCCGTGGCTGTCCCGGCTCTGGCCGTGGTGGCTGTGGGAATCGCAGCGCTGCTGCGCAACCGCGTGGGCGCGATTTCTCTGCCGCTGGTCTGGATGCTGGTCGTCGAGGGCTTGCTTGCCGCCGGAGGGCAGCAGATCTCCTTCCTGAAGACGCTGTATCACCTGTCTCCGGGCAACCGCGTGCAGGACATGATCTCCTGGGTAGACTCCACGAACCACGACGGAATGGCCACCCCGACCTCGGGATTCGTGGTGCTGATCGTCTGGATGGTCGTCATGCTGGCGCTGGGGCTGTACAGCAACAAGGCCCGAGACGTGAAGTAGGTTTTTGATAGCCTGTCGACATGATCGCAGTCAAAGAATTAACGAAAAAGTATGGGTCCACGGAGGTTCTCCATGGGCTCACTTTTTCGGTTCCAGATGGCCAGGTCACTGGCTTTCTGGGGCCGAACGGTTCCGGTAAGTCCTCCACGATGCGCTGCATCCTGGGGCTCGACACGATAGGTAAAGGCGAAGTCACCTTTAATGGCAAGCCTTTGAGTTCCTACCGCGCGCAGCGTCCTCACATCGCTGGCGCGCTGCTGGAACCGACCTGGTACATGCCGAGCCACTCCGCCAGGGCACACATCCGCTCCATCGCCCAGGCGGCCGGGATCTCGCAGTCCCGTGCCGACGAGTGCCTGGAGCTGGTGGGCCTGGCCGATGTGCAAAAGCGCAAGATCAAGAAGTTCTCCCTCGGTATGAAGCAGCGCCTGGGCCTGGCCGTGGCTCTGCTGGGCGACCCGCAGCACCTGATCCTCGACGAACCGGTCAACGGCCTCGACCCCGAGGGCGTGCATTGGATGCGTGGACTGATCCGCAGCAGCGCTGCCGAGGGCCGCGCCGTACTGGTCAGCTCCCACTTGCTGCACGAGATGGAACTCACCGCCGACCGCCTAGTCGTCATTGGCAAGGGCTCCCTCATCGGCGAATACACCATGGACGAGTTCCTGCGCACGGGCGCCCAACCCACCATCCGGATGCGCGTGGCCGATCCCGATTCTTTTGTGGACGCTACCTCACGCTTGGATGGCGTCAACCTCACACGGCAAACCGACGGCTCCCTGGAGTTCGCCTCCGAAGCTCCCGACCTGGACCGACGCCTCGGCGAACTGGCACGCGATACCGGCGCGGTGGTTCTGGAGATGGCACCGCAGCGCGCGGGCCTGGAGCAGAAGTTCCTGGACGCGACCGGCCAGGCAGTGGAGTACCGAACTCAGGACAGGAGGGGCCAGTAATGCTAGGAATCATTCGCAGCGAATGGATGCGCTCGCGCGCGATGTGGGGCACCTGGATCATGTTGGGCTTCGTCCTGCTGTTCTACGTGGGCGCCAACATCTTGACCCTGAGCTACTACAGATCCGAGTACGGGGCCAACGAGCCCGAGGTGAACTTGGCGGAGCTGGGCGTGGGCCTCTTGCCGGCCTACTTGCTGATCTTGTCCCTGTCGGCCGTCCGGCTCAGCGGTTCGCGCGGGCACAACCTGCACGCGCAGTCGTTCTTGGTGATCCCGGCTCGGTGGCAGCAACTGTTTGCACAGATGTTCGTCAACGCCGCCTTGTCGATGGCGACGATGGCGGTGGCAGTGGGCGCTTCTTTGGCGATGGTGGCGACTTTGCCGCAGAAGATGAATACCGATCAACTGCCGCTGCTGGGCTGGACGATCCTGTTCGCCGGGCTTGTCAGTTTGATGGCCTCGGCGATCGGCGTGCTGATTCCCTCCTCGGCCGGCGCGGTGGCGCTGCCACTGGTGTGGGCCACCGCAGTGGAGCTGATCTCCCAGCAGCTCAGCGAATGGATTGCCGAGCACATCGCGCCATACCTGCCATTCAACAACATCTGGATGATCCTGGGCGGCAACGTCTCCGTCGGCAAGCACGACACCCCGGTCAGCGTGGCGATCGTCGTCGCCTGGACGGTTGTGCTGGTGGCCTGGGCTTTCCTCGTCCACCAGCGCAGGGACGTTAAATAGTCGCGTTCTCCGCCGCTGCGATCTCGGCCGTAGGCTCGGTGGCCATGACCACCGAGCCGCCGTCTCGCAGCGGCTTTAGTACGTCTAGCATTGACTGGGTATCGGTCCATGCGGGCACCAGCACCCGCGGACCAGCGGGGGCGGGGGCCACAGCCGGGCCGGGGTAGGTATCGGGTTGCACGCGCAGCTCGGGGGAGAAGTCGTTCACGCCGAAAGGCAGCTCGCCGCCGGATTCCTCCACGCCGCGGCCAAACGGGTCGTCGGAAAGTATGTAGACCTCACCCGAGTGGGCCTCCGCCAGTGTTAAGTCGTCGGTAAAAAGCACGTCGCAAGAGTCGGCGTCCACAATAGAAACATCAGTCCGCCAGCAACCCAGAACAATCATGAGTGGCTGCCAACCCGGGGCGCAGGCGATCCCGACTGAGGTCGGGGCGAGCGAATCCAGCAGGTGGGCGGCCTTCGACTGCCAGTTGTGCAGCGTCTGTGCGGACAGCTCCATGCGGCCGGCGGGGGTGTACGTGGTGAGGCGTGGGCTGGCCGGATCTTGGGCGACGAGCGGGGCAATAATATCCATTAGTTCACACACATCGGACCGTCGCCACCGGCGTCGATCGGATCCTTACGGTCGGTGCCCTGGCCGGTACCCGGCGTGCCAACGGTGGAGGGCTTGGCGGCGGTGGACGTGGAGTTGGCAGTGGTGCCCGCGCTCGTGGTCTCGTCCGGAATGCCATCGCCGTCGAGGTCCTTCATGCCCTCGGTCAGCGTGCCGACATTCGGATCATCCGGCTTGGTCAGCGGGGCGGACTGCTCCAGGATGCCCGGGCCGGCGTAGGTGCCGGACAGGGTGACCGACAGCTCGTGTTCGTCCAGGGAGGAATCCTGGACGACAGGCAGCCCGCCCAGCTGCTTGGCCAGCGCCCGGGCGGCCGGATCGTCGGCGTTCTTCGCGTTGACCTGGGACTCCGACACACCGGTCTCCGGGTGGTTACCCACCTTGCCGGACTTGTAGCCGTACTGCTTTGCCAGCTCCGACACACGCGCCGCCAGGCCGGCCTGCTCGGAAGCGTTGAATACGTTGACCTTGTAGTCCCCGGCCTTGTAGTCGGTAATGTCCGCCGGCTTGTCGGAGGTGGGTTCCTCCTCGCCCGGCTTGTCGCCCAGCAGTTCCTTGAAGAACTTGTGGACCTGGTCGGTATCGACCGTGACGACGGACTCTCCGTAGTCGCCGGTGCCGTCGATGCTGGTGACGGGGATGGTCTGGAAGCTCACGTCGCCGCCGGCCATGTTCTGCATCTGTGTAGCCAGGCCCATGACATCCCAGCCGCTATCCAGCACCACGGAGCGCTGCACCGCGTTGTTGAGCTTGGACATGCTGCCGGGATCCGTCAGCGTCTTCGAGGACAGGACGTGGTTGGCCAGGCTGGCCATGTACGCCTGCTGGCGGGTGATCCGATCCAAGTCACCGCGGGGCAGTTCGTGGCGCTGGCGGACAAAGCTCAGCGCATCCTGGCCGGTGAGGGTCTGGCGCCCGGCCTTGAACTTCGCGCCGGACAGGGGCTCGTCCACCTTGTTTTTCAGGCACACGTCCACGCCGCCGACCGCGTCGGTCAGCAGCACAAAGCCCAGCAGGCCGACCTCGGCGTAGTGGTCCACGTTGATGCCGGTGAGGTCAGCCACAGAACTGATTAGCGCCTGTCGCCCGGCCTCGGTGGACTTCTTGTCGACCTCGGATTTGTTGGTCTCGCCGTTCTTGGACAGTTCCTGCGACTTCTCGAACTTCGCCGTGCCGTACACGCCGTTGAGCTTCATGTTTCCGTAGTCGCGGGTGCGCACGTAGGTATCGCGGGGCAGAGACACTGCGGTGGCGGAGGATCCATCATTCGGGATGCGGATCAGGATCATCGTGTCTGTGTTGGTGGCCTCTTCCTCGCCAGCGCGGAGCATGTCGATCTCCTGCTGCGACAGCGGATTGCCCTTCGCGTCCGTGCGCGAATCCACGCCCACCAGCAGAATGTCGGTCGCCCCATCGGGCTGGTTGCCGAGGTTCAGGTTATCGGCCTGAGCAAGACCATCGTTGAGGTTGCCGACGGCCATGTAGCCGATCCCCATCACGACCAGCGATAGTGCCGAGACTGCGGCGACTACTCCGCGCGACAGTCGGGAACCGATCTGCTTGGCTTCCCGGCCGCCCGGGGCTGCCTGGATGCGCCGCGAGTGGCGGCCTCTTTCATGCTCAGTCATTGTTATCACTTTAGCGGCAAAAATGCGGCTGGTGTAGTACTGGATTTATGAGTGTTTTGGTTTTCGGCGCCTCCGGCCAAGTCGGCCGCGCACTGTTGCGCCTCCGCCCGGACTTTGTGCCGGTAGGGCGAGCGCTGGCGGATCTGGCGGTGGCAGGTTCTGTGGATTCTTTCTTATTGACGCCACCGTCTCCCGTCGAAGCCATCGTCAACCTCGCCGCATTCACAGCGGTCGACGATGCCGAAAAGCCTGAGAACGCGAGTGCTGTGCACCAAGTGAATGCGGTAGCCCCTGGGCGCATGGCCTCCTGGGCGTGGGCGCACGGAGTGCCGATGCTACACGTCTCCACCGACTATGTGTTCCCGGGAACTCTGCCCGTGGGTTGGGAAAACCCAGTCGACGGCCAGCCCGCACCCGTGAACGCGTACGGGCGCAGCAAGCTGGAAGGGGAGCGGCAGGTTCTGAACTTCGGCGGGCGCGTGGTGCGCACGGGGTGGGTGTACGACGCAGAGAGCCGGAACTTCGCCACCACCATGGTGCGCCTGGCCCGGTCGGGAGTGAACCCCACGGTGGTGGACGACCAATACGGCAGGCCCACCCACGCCTCCGTGCTGGCGGCGGAGCTCGCCGCCATGGTCGACGGGAAGCGCACCGCAGCGATCAGCCACGTGACAGGCTCCGGTCCGGTGACCACCTGGTGCGGATTCGCCCGCGAGATCTTCGCCACAATCGGCCACGACCCCCGGCGAGTGAAGGCTGTGCCGAGCAGCGAGTATCCCACCCCCGCACACAGGCCCCGCAACAGCACCCTGCAGATTCCAGCGAGTGGCCTGCCCGCGTGGCGAGATAGTTTGCGAGCCGCCCTGGGGTAACCTCAACGGCCATGACAGAGGCACCCATCGCGATTATCACCGTGACCTATTCACCGGGGGAGTACCTGGCCAAGTTCCTGGACTCGGTGCCGGCAAACGCCCGGGTCGTCATGGTTGATAACGGCTCCACCGACGGCGCGCCCGAAGCCGCCGCCGAGGCAGGAAAGGCGGAGTTGCTCTACAGCGGGGGCAACATCGGCTACGGAGCTGGCATGAACCTCGGCGCCCGCCACCTGCGCGCGGCTCGCGAGGCTGGAGAGATCAACCGGGACTACCTGGTGATTTCCAACCCGGACGTGGTGTTCAGCGACGGTGCGATCGACGAGCTTATGGAGGCGGCGCGGCGTCATCCTCGAGCAGCAGCGCTGGGCCCCCGCATCGTAGAGGCAGACGGCACCGCCTACCCGTCGGCACGCGCGGTGCCGCAGCTGGGGTCCGGCATCGGGCATGCGCTTTTCGGCAAGATCTGGCCGACGAACCCCTGGACCAAGCGCTACCTGGACGATGCCGACATGGACAGCGAACGGCCCGCGGGGTGGCTGAGCGGATCCTGCCTGCTGCTGCGTTGGGATGCGTTCGAGGCGCTGGGTGGCTTCGACGAGCGCTACTTCATGTACATGGAGGACGTGGATCTGGGCGACCGGCTGGGGCGCGCGGGCTGGCTGAACGTCTTCGTGCCCAGCGCCGAGATTCGCCACGCCAAAGGTCACGTGGCCGGCAAGCACCCCGACGTGGTGCTGAAGGCCCATCACGATAGTGCGTACCGCTTCCAAGCTGATCGGCTGCCCGGGCTGCGTTACCTGCCGGTGCGGCTGGTGCTCAAGGCGGGGCTGAAGGTGCGCGAGAAGATCGCAATTGCCGCGGCCCACGGCGTGGGTTCTACAGCGGGCCGTTAACAGTAGCTAGTCTGTGAAAATTAACAGCTATAGCAAGGGTATAGAAAGGCTAAAGAAGTGGTAGATCTCGCAGCCACGACCGACGCAGTGATCCTGGTCGGTGGCAAGGGCACTCGATTGCGCCCCCTGACCAACTCCATCCCGAAGCCAATGCTGCCGGTGGCGGGCGCGCCCTTCCTGGAGCACCTGCTGGCTCGCATCAAGGAGGCCGGCATGACGCACGTTGTGCTGGGGACCTCGTTCAAGGCGGAAGTTTTTGAGGAGCACTTCGGCGACGGCAGCCACCTGGGGCTGGAAATTGAATACGTCGTGGAAGATGAGCCACTGGGCACCGGCGGTGGCATCCGCAACGTCCTGGACCACCTGCGCTACGACCGTGCGATGGTATTCAACGGCGACGTCCTGGGTGGAACGGACCTGCAGGCCGTGCTGAATACGCACGTCGAGCAAGAGGCGGACGTCACCCTTCACCTGCTGCGCGTCTCCGACCCCCGCGCCTTCGGCTGCGTGCCGACCGATGCCGACGGTCGCGTGAGCGCCTTCCTGGAGAAGACGGAAGATCCGCCAACGGACCAGATCAATGCGGGCAGCTACGTGTTCAACCGATCCGTGATCGAGAAGATCCCAGCCGGCCGCCCGGTCAGTGTGGAGCGCGAGATTTTCCCGGGATTGCTGGAAGCCGGCGCCCGCGTATTCGGTCACGTGGATCAGGCCTACTGGCGCGACATGGGCACCCCGGCCGACTTCGTCCGCGGATCCTCGGACCTGGTGCGTGGTATTGCTCCCTCGCCACTGTTGGCTGGACGCAACGGAGAGAGCCTGGTTGATGAGTCCAGCGCCATCGCCGGGGGAGCGCTGCTGCTGGGCGGCACCGTGATCGGCCGCGGCGTGGAGGTCGGCGGCGGTGCACGCGTCGAGGAGTCTGTGATCTTCGACGGAGTGCAGATCGAAGCCGGCGCAACCGTTGAGCGCTGTGTTATTGCCGCGGGCGTGCGAATTGGCGCGCGGGCGCACCTGGTGGACTGTGTCATCGGTGAAGGCGCCGTCATCGGCGCGCGCTGCGAGCTGCGCGACGGGCTGCGCGTGTGGCCGGGAGTGAACCTGCCGGACGGTGGAGTGCGCTTCTCCTCTGATATTTAAGGCCGGTTTCGCGCCCGGCGAAAAAATTTAAAGAAATTTCACTACATCTAGTGTGTCCTGAACTAAAGGTTCAGGAATACGCCCATATGTTGTGGTTTTAATTTTGGCCGCACGTATACATTGTGGTTGTGCGGCGTACCATTCGCTCAGGATTGCGGGGCGTATGGGGCGTATGTGACTGCTGTGACTAGTGGGGCTCCCGGGATTTCGTCAAAGGTTGACGTGGTGTAATTACCAGTGTGTAATCTTCAGTAGACCGACAAAAACGAAGCCTTTCAATGGCGCCAATCAGATGAGGAGATCCCCGTGGACAAGTCAGTAGACACAGCCCTTCGTGGCCACTTTGCTGACGGTTCCTCGGCGGTTGAGCAGGAGGCGAACGTGGATAACGAAGCTCGCCAGAAGAACCTCTTCGATCTAACGCAGGACTTCGATCTACTCTTCGATGCTGTGGAACAGGACTGGCAGGAACAGGCCCTGTGTGCACAGACGGATCCGGAGGCCTTCTTCCCGGAAAAGGGTGGCTCTACTCGCGAAGCGAAGCGAATCTGCCAGGCATGTGGCGTGCGTGACGAGTGCCTGGAGTACGCCCTCGAACACGACGAGCGCTTCGGTATCTGGGGCGGACTCTCGGAGCGCGAGCGTCGCCGACTGAAGAAGCGTATCGGCTAATTAGCTTAAGCGGGGGTCGATCTGGTCGGGGGACACATTCAGGTAGCAGGCCACCAAGCGCACAATGATCATCCGTAGTAGTTCTCGAAGATCCTGCGCGGACGTTGCACGGGATTCTACGGGGCGGCGGAAGATGATGATGCGGGGGCGCGTCGGCGCCCCCTTGCTGTCCACGCCCGCCACGACTAGCCGCCCCAGGGGAACCTGGCCATCGGCGACAACATCCTCCGGCCACTGCCGGTAGCCAGCACTCAGCCGCATGCGCGGGACAACGTCGACAGCAATGTCGAGGCTGGACAGTTCGGCGTCAAAACGCTCCAGGATTGGCTCGAAGGCATCGATAACCGCATCGTCGAAGCGCTGCGAACGCGACTTATTGCGCGGCACCTCCGGCAACAAGATGCCGCGGATGCCTCGACCGCGGGGATCCTGCCTCATGCGCGCCTCTTGCCTCATAGCCCCACATCTTAACCGCGGTACAGCGACATGCCACGAGGGCACGCTCGAAAGCGGACGGAAAAGGGCTACACTAATGCGCGTGACTTTCATCCGACAATGCTCTCGCCCCGGCTGCGGCAAACCCGCCGTCGCGACGTTGGAGTTCAACTATGCAGAGCAGCTAGCCATCGTGGGGCCGCTGAGCGTTAGCGGAAATCCGCACCGGTGGGATCTGTGCGAAAACCACGCCCGCCGCACCACCGTCCCCCAGGGCTGGCGGCTCGAATTCGTCGACGCCCCGGCAGAGGAGGCTGACGAAGAAGACCTTATGGCCCTGGCGGAAGCGGTGCAGCAGGCCGCAGAACACGATGTCGAGGAAGCACCGCAGCCAGCCCCCCGGCTTTACCGGCGCTCCGAAATCCCGGAGGCCGCCCCGCACCACCCGTCGATGAAGAACCTGCCCCGATCCACCCCGCGCCGGCACCTGCGCGCGGTACGTAACCAGCATTAGCGAAAGGAAACCCCCATGGCTACCCATTCTCCCCAAGATGTAGCAGCGGCCATTAAGGCCTACGACGTACGCGGAGTTGTCGGCGAGGGCGCCGGATTCCTCAACGAGGACTTCGTGCGCGACGTGGCGGCATCCTTCGCCCGCCTTATGCGCGAAGAAAGGGCCGACACGATTGTGATCGGCCACGACATGCGCGACAGCTCCCCGAGCCTGGCCGCCGCTTTCGCCGAGGGCGTGAACGCGCAGGGACTGAACACCATCACTCTGGGACTTACCAGCACCGACGAGCTCTACTACGCCAGCGGCGTGAAGCAGTGCCCGGGTGCGATGTTCACCGCCTCCCACAACCCAGCGAAGTACAACGGCATCAAGCTCTGCCGCGCCGGCGCCCGCCCCGTGGGGCAGGATTCTGGCCTGGACCGCATTTCCTCCGAGCTGGTGGAAGGCGTGCCAGCCTACGATGGAGAGCCCGGCACCAACACCACTGAAGATGTACTGGAAGGCTACGCCGACTACCTGAACAACCTCGTGCCGCTGAACATCCACCCTCTCAAGGTTGCGGTGGACGCAGGCAACGGCATGGGTGGCCTGACCGTTCCGGCCGTGCTGAAGCAGGACGCGCTGGAGATCTTCGACCTCTACTTCGAGCTCGACGGCACCTTCCCCAACCACGAGGCAAACCCGCTGGATCCCAAGAACCTGGTCGACCTGCAGAAGTTTACCGTGGACCAGGGCGCGGATCTGGGCATCGCCTTCGACGGCGACGCGGACCGCTGCTTCATCGTCGACGAGTTGGGTGAGGCCGTTTCCCCTTCCACCATCTGCGCTATGATCGCCGAGCGCTACCTGGACGAACAGCCGGGGGCGACGATCATCCACAACCTGATCACCTCCAAGTCCGTGCGCGAGCTGGTGGAGGCCAAGGGCGGCAAGCCGGTGCGCACCCGCGTGGGCCACTCCTTTATCAAGGCCCAGATGGCGCAGGAATCCGCAGTATTCGGCGGCGAGCACTCCGCCCACTACTACTTCAGCGACTTCTTCAACGCCGACTCGGGCATGCTGGCCGCCCTGCACGTCCTAGCTACCCTAGGCGGACAGGATAAGCCCCTGTCGGAGCTGAAGCGTGCCTACGAGACTTACCGTGCCTCCGGGGAGATCAACTCCGAGGTTGCCGACCAGGCGGGCCGCACCGAAGCCGTGGTGGAGGCCTTCGCCGATCGCACGGTATCCGTCGACCGGCTCGACGGCGTGACCATCGAGCTGCAAGATGGCTCGTGGTTGAACGTGAGGGCGTCCAATACAGAGCCCCTTCTTCGCCTCAACGTCGAAGCGCGCGACGACGAGGGCGTACAGGCCATCGTCGACGAAGCACTGGCAATTATCCGCGCTTAAGGGAGTTAAATGCAGCTCATCGAGGGTGTAGTACAGAATTACGCATGGGGTTCGCACGAGGCCCTGGCGCAGATCCAAGGGCGCCCGGCGCCAACCGAAAAGCCCGAGGCTGAACTGTGGTTCGGCGCGCACCCGGGAGCGCCGGGAGTGCTGCTGGACCTCATCGAGGCCGACCCGGAAGGGCAGCTGGGGCAGGGGCGCACGCGCCTGCCGTTCCTGCTGAAGCTGTTGGCCGCCGAGCGCGCCCTGAGCATCCAGGTGCACCCCACGAAGGCGCAGGCCGAAGCCGGATTCGCTGCCGACGAGGCCGCGGGAATCGCCCTCGACGCTTTCGAACGCAACTACAAGGACGACAACCACAAGCCCGAACTACTGGTAGCTCTGGGCGAGTTTGAGGCGATGGCCGGCTTCCGACCCCTGGTGCGCACCGCCGAGCTGCTGGAGTGGCTGGCTGTACCCGAACTGGACTTCCTGCGCGCCGCCGTGGTCGATGGCGATCTACGCGAGGCCGTCGAGCGCACCCTGCACCTGCCCGCGCAGGACCTTCCCCGGATTATTGACGCCCTCACGCGGCGCTGCCGGGATGTTGCGGGCCAGGATCAGGGCTGGATGGGCGACGTGGCGGACCTTGTTGTGCGCCTGGAGGAGCAGTATCCGGCAGACGTCGGCGTGCTCTTTGGCCTGCTGCTCAACCGCGTGGTGCTGCAGGAGGGGGAGGCCCTCTACCTGGACGCTGGGCAGCTGCACGCCTACGTGCGTGGCACCGGCGTGGAGATCATGGCGAACTCCGATAACGTGCTGCGCTGTGGGCTGACCCCGAAGCACATCGACGTGGCGGAGCTGCTGAGCGTGGTGCGTTGGGAGGAACTGGCGGATCCCCGATTGCGTGCCGATAATGCTGGGGTGTACCACACCCCAGCAGAGGAGTTCAGCCTGTGCCGGATCGATGGCACAGGGCAAGTCACGGGGCCGGCGATCGTCCTTGCAGTGGGGGACACAGCAGAATGCGGCGAGCTGCAGGTAGAAAGCGGATCGGCAGCCTGGGTGCCCGCGGGCGAAGAGGCTACCGTGCGCGGAAAGGCCTTTATCGCTCGGCCGGGGGCGTAGCGTCCGTCGCCGGTCCCTTTGTGGTGTCGGTGGGCTTGCCCGTCTTCGGTTGCGGTTCGTCTGGATCGCTAGGTTCGCTCGGCGCCACCTCTGCATCCGTCTTGCCCGGGGTGGGTTTCTCGGTGGGGGTGGAGTGATCCTGATCGTCAGACCCGGCCGGCTCTGACGGGCGGGGGAACTCCGGGATTGGCGGAATCGGCGGAATGTGTGGGATTCCCTGATTCGAATCCTGGCCAGGCTTGGTGTGGGGCTGAGGCTGTGCCTGGGGCTGCGGCTGGGCCTGGGATTGGGGCTGTGCAGAGGTCTGGGGGGTGTTCTGCGAATTCAGCCCTTCCGCAATGATCGTCTCTGACGGCTGTGGGTTGGAGGTCTGGCGACCGTTCCACGCGTTCGGCGGAAGGTAGGGATCCTGTCCCAGCGGAGCTACGTTGGTGTAGTACCCACTGCCGGGGCTTGCCTGGTGGGACGTGGAATAGGCCGGAGCCTTGGGCTGAGCCGTGGGCTCTGCCGAGGAGGGATTGTCGGGAACCACATCGTGTTCTTGGGACGCCGCTCCCGTGCTGATGGCGATCGTGGACTCCTCGGCGGACTGTGGCTTGGGTGCGGTGGCATCGGAGCCTGCCTGCCAGGTCCACACGCCAATCACGCCAGCAAGAGCCAAGCCGACCACGGCGATGCCGCTAATGACGCGAGGAAACCGCGGGTGCTCCTCGGGGGACTCGTAGATTACGGTGGTGCTTTCTTCTGTGGCCACTCGGCTCACCTCCTTTACTCTGTCGGTGTTGTCGACTCCTGCTGTGCAATGCGGGCGAGGGAAACAATGTTCCCCGGAAACCTACACTCGCGAACAAGAAAAGGTCACAATTTGGTTAAGGATAGGGAAGAGCCTAGCAGGGATCGTGCCATTTGACCATGGCTGCCACGCGCGCAAACGCGCTACAGTCGGTAATTAAGTGACAGAAAGGTCGGCAGGATGAGCAACTGGGACGAATTAATCTTCACGCAGGAAGACAACGTGGACTTCCTTGACGAAGTGGCAGAGCTTGAGGGCAACGAGGTTGCCCAAGCGCTGGTGGACGCAGTGAATCTGGCGCTACGTGACGGCCAGCCCGGATCCGTGGATCACTCCGTCGGCCTCTGCGCCGCAACCGTGGCGGCCATCTGGTCGGGCGCGCCGTTTAGTGTGGCGAACGTGGCCGACGATCACCCCTTCATCCGCGCCCACATCGGCCAGTGCCCAACCAACCTGCAGGAGGTTTCCTTGCAGCTCTTGGATGGCGAGTATGAGCGGCTGAGCGCCACGGAAGCAGTAGAGGCAGAAGACCTGGAAACCTTTGTTGAGGCCTTAAGTTAGAGTCCGGGACTGCTTGTCCAACACGTCTAATACACTGTGTTTGGTTTGTTAAATACAGCGTTTGCTAATCATGTGAGGAGTCACCCCACCCATGGAGTTTAAAGTCAAGGATCTCTCTCTGGCAGAGGCCGGCCGCCACCAGATCCGCTTGGCGGAATACGAGATGCCGGGGCTGATGCAGCTGCGCCGCGAGTACGCCGAGGATCAGCCACTGAAGGGCGCCCGCATCGCTGGTTCCATTCACATGACCGTGCAGACGGCCGTTCTGATCGAGACCCTGGTGGCCCTGGGCGCGGAAGTGCGCTGGGCTTCCTGCAACATCTTCTCCACTCAGGACGAGGCCGCGGCGGCCATCGTGGTCGGCGACGGTACCCCGGAGCAGCCCGCCGGCGTGCCGGTGTTCGCGTGGAAAGGGGAGACCCTGGACGAGTACTGGTGGTGCCTGAAGCAGATCTTCACCTGGGGTGAGGGCGTTGAGGCGAACATGATCCTCGACGACGGTGGCGATGCCACCATGGCCGTCATTAAGGGCATGGAATTCGAAAACGCCGGCCTCGTTCCGGATGCCGAGCCGCAGGATGCAGACGAATACAAGGCCTTCCTAGAGATGCTGCGTACGACTTTGGCGGAGGACGGTAGCTTCTGGAGCCGGGCGTCAGAAAACATCAAGGGCGTAACCGAAGAAACGACGACGGGCGTGCACCGCCTGTACCACTTCGCGGAACAGGGTGTGCTGCCGTTCCCGGCGATGAACGTCAACGATGCGGTGACGAAGTCCAAGTTCGACAACCGCTACGGCACCCGCCACTCGCTGATCGACGGCATCAACCGCGCCACCGACATGCTGATCGGCGGCAAGTCGGTGCTGCTGTGCGGCTACGGCGACGTCGGCAAGGGCTGCGCCGAAGCGCTGGCGGGACAGGGCGCGATCGTGAAGGTCACTGAGGTCGACCCGATCAACGCCCTGCAGGCGCTGATGGACGGATTCGAGGTTGTGCAGGTAGAGGACTTTATTAGTGACGCCGACATCGTCATCACCGCGACGGGGAACCTCGGAATCATCACGTTTGAGCACATGCAGATGATGAAGAACCACGCGGTACTGGGCAACATCGGCCACTTTGACAACGAGATCGACATGGCCAGCCTGCTGCACCGCGAAGACGTCAGCCGCGTGACCATCAAACCGCAGGTCGACGAGTTCACCTTCCCAGGCGCACACGGCGACCCGGTATCTATCGTGGTGCTGAGTGAAGGGCGCCTGCTGAACCTGGGCAACGCCACCGGCCACCCGTCGTTTGTGATGTCCAACTCCTTCGCAGATCAGACGATTGCACAGATCGAGCTGTTCACGAAGTCCGACCAGTATGGCAACGAGGTGTACCGCCTGCCGAAGATTCTGGACGAGATGGTTGCGCGCATCCACGTTGAGGCGCTGGGTGGCAAACTGACGACGCTGACGAAGGAACAGGCCGAGTACATCGGCGTGGACGTTGCCGGCCCGTTCAAGCCGGAGCACTACCGCTACTAGAACATGATCATTAGCTTCGAAGGAGTAGACGGCGCCGGGAAGAACACCCTGGTTACTGCCGTGGAAAAGGAACTGGTGGCGCGTGAAGTGCCCGTGGCTCGGGTGGCTTTCCCGCGCTATGAGGAATCGCACTCCGCCATGCTGGCGCGCGAGGCACTGCACGAAAACCTGGGCGACCTGATTGATTCCGTGCACGGCATGGCCGCCCTGTTTGCGCTGGATCGCGCTGAGATCGGGGCAGAGCTGGCGGACTTTGATGCCGACGGCTACGTGATCCTGATCGACCGCTACACCGCATCGAACGTGGCCTACTCCGCGGCGCGGGTGGGCGGAGACGTGGCAGAAGTCGGCGAGTGGGTCACCCGCCTGGAACAGGACAAGCTAGGGATTCCAGCGCCCGACCTGCAGATCCTGGTGGACGTGGAGGCCGACGTGGCCGGGCAGCGCGCCCAGTCGCGGGAGGCACAGGATCAGTCGCGCGCGCGGGACGCCTACGAGCGGGACGGGAACCTGCAGGAGCGCACCGTCCGTGCTTACCGGGATCTCGCGCAGCGGGAATGGCTCAGTCCCTGGGTGGTGGTCGACAGCACCGGAGACGACTGTGAAGGACGCGCGGCAAAGGTCGCGGACCTGCTGGAAGAAATGAGAGGATAACACCGTGGAAACGACAATTCTGGTGGTCGATGACGACCCGGCAATCGCGGAAATGCTCACGATCGTCCTGCAGGGCGAAGGGTTCCGCACCGTCGTCGTGGGCGATGGAGTAGAGGCAGTAAAAGCAGCACAAGAGTGCAACCCCGACCTGATTCTGCTGGACGTGATGCTCCCCGGCATGAATGGCATCGACGTGTGCAAGGCGGTGCGCGAGCACTCCACAGTGCCGATCGTCATGCTGACGGCGCGTACCGACACGGTGGACGTGGTGCTGGGGCTGGAATCCGGCGCGGATGACTATGTGCACAAGCCCTTCAAACCGAAGGAGCTAGTGGCGCGCGTGCGTGCTCGCCTGCGCCGCACCCCGGAGGAAGCGCAGACGGTGGAGTCCATCGACATCGCGGATCTACACATCGACGTGCCTGGCCACCAGGTGATCCGCGATGGCCAGGAGATCTCGCTGACCCCCATCGAGTTCGACCTGCTGGTCACCCTCGCCTCCCGTCCGCGCCAGGTGTTCTCCCGCGAAGAGCTGCTGGAGCAGGTCTGGGGCTACCGCAAGTCCAGCGATACCCGCCTAGTGAACGTACACATCCAGCGACTGCGTTCGAAGGTGGAGGTTGATCCGGACGACCCGAAGATCATCCAAACCGTCCGCGGAATCGGTTACAAAACCGGCGAATAGGCGCCCGTGGATCAGGAACAACGGCAGGACGGCACGCGTAAGAAGGACCGCAAGTCCAGGGCGGCAGAGGTTGCAGCCCAGCTGAGACGGCGGAAGGAAACCCTCGAGGAGGGGGCTACATTCTGGTCAGTGCTGCGCGACTTCTTCTGGCGACCGAAAGAGACCTGGCGCCGGGCGAAGAACACACTCTGGCTACGGTGGCGCGAGTCGATTCAGACACGCGTGATTGGCAGTGTGCTGGCCTCTAGCTCGGTGGCGATTCTGCTTATCGGCTTCATCCTGACCAGCTTCCTTGGCCAGCAGCTGCTGAACACCAAGTACTCCGAGGCCATCGAAGGCATGGATCGGGCGCGTGCTGCGGTGGAAGAGCAGATCGGTGCGACGGACTCCTCCAACCCGATTTCGGTGCGCCTAAGCTCAGCCCGGGCTGTACTTTCGAATCGCTCTGCGGGCGTGGACGAGACAAGTGCACCGGTGTATAACTCCGTCCTCATCGCCTCTGATGCCAGCGATGCGGACACGCAGATCCCGACCGACATCACCATCCCCGATGGCCTGCGCGACTTCGTGCGCCAAGGGCAGGTGGCCTACCAATACGCCCGCGTGGACGGCGACAACGGCAGCTACAAGGCGCTAATCATCGGCAGCCCGGTGAACTCCGATATCCCTGGGCTGGAGCTTTATCTGTTGATGCCGCTGTCTGCCGAGGAAGCCACGCTGAGCCTCATGCGAGGCCTTCTGGTGGCCGGCGGGATCGTCCTGATCGTCCTGCTGCTGGTTATCGCGTGGGTGTTCTCCCAGCAGCTCATCGGCCCGGTGCGCTCCGCCTCGCGTATCGCGGAGCGTTTCGCCGCCGGCCACCTACGGGAGCGCATGGTGGTCGACGGACAGGACGAAGTTGCGAAGCTGGCCATTAGCTTCAACGACATGGCCGAGAAACTGTCCACACAGATCCGCAACCTGGAAGAGTTCGGCTCTCTGCAAAGGCAATTCACCTCGGACGTCTCCCACGAGCTGCGCACCCCGCTGACAACCGTGCGCATGGCTGCGGACATGATCGAGGACAACGCAGATGAGCTCGACCCCGTCACTGCCCGCGCCGCGCACCTCATGACGAAGGAGCTCGACCGCTTCGAGACTCTCCTCGGCGACCTGCTGGAGATCTCCCGCCACGATGCGGGCGTGGCGAACCTCTCGGCCGAAAAGGTCGACGTGCGTGGTGTGGTGCGCTCCGCGCTGCAGCAGGTGCGCGCCATCGCCGAAGACGTCGGCACCGAGTTCAACGTGGATCTGCCGGAGGAACCGGTGGTTGTCTCCGTCGACTCCCGCCGCGTGGAAAGAATCTTGCGCAACCTCCTCGCCAACGCCGTCGATCACTCCGAGGGCAAACCCATCGACGTCGAGATGGCAGTGGGCAAGGGCTCCCTGGCCGTTGCCGTCACCGACCACGGCGTGGGGCTCAAGCCCGGTGAGGAAGAGATGGTGTTCAACCGTTTCTGGCGCTCCGACCCCTCCCGCGAACGCCGCACCGGTGGCACGGGCCTGGGCTTGGCCATCGCGAAGGAGGATGCAAACCTTCACGGCGGCCGCCTCGAGGCGGCCGGAGAGCCCGGCGTGGGCGCCTGCTTCCGCCTGACCCTGCCTCTGAAGCAGGGGCGGACCGCGAAGGCCTCGCCGCTGCCTTTGGAGGTTGAGGCTGAGGGCGTCACTACCGAAGAGCAGGAAGGAGGCAACGATGAGTAACAAGACCATGAAGGTGCTGGCCGCAGTGACGGGGCTGGGGCTGATCGCGGCGTGTTCGACGCTGCCGGATAACTCCAGGCCCGAGGCGATCTCTAGCTACGCGCCGGCCCCCAGCGGGCAGGAAGCCCCGACGCCGGGTGACGGGCAAGCCGCCGACTTGCTGCTGCGCGACTTCTTCACCGCCAGTGCCCACCCGCTACGCGACCACCAGGCGGCGAAGAAGTTCCTGACCCCAGGGATGCAGAACAGGTGGCAGTCCAACGCGCCGACGATGGTCCTCGACCGCATCGACATCGCCTCGGAAGGCGAGGGTAGCGACACCAAGATCACCTACCGCGTCCGCGGCAACATCGTCGGCAACCTGGGCGTGGGCGGCGTGTTCGACCCGCAATACTCGGCGTTTGAAACCAACTACGAGCTGCAAAGCATTGACGGCCAATGGCGCATCAGCAACCTGCCGAACGTTGTGGTGCTGGATCGCCAGGACTTCCTGAGCACCTACCGCGCCCGCAACGTCTACTTCCCGGATCTCAACGGTCGTGCGCTCGTGCCGGATCGTCGATGGATCTACACCGGCCAGCAGTCCACCGCTGCCTCCTTGGTCTCGCTGTTGGTCGCCGGACCGCAGGAGCGCTTAAAGAAGGCGGTGCGGAACCTTCTTCCTGAGGACGCCACCGCCCAGGTTTCCGCCGACAACGAGGGAGACCCCTCCGTCAACTTCAGCGGCATTGAAGGGCTGTCGCCCGACGTGCGGCGCCTGCTGGCCGCGCAAGTGGTGTGGACCCTTGCCGGATCCGAGGTTCGCGGCCCCTATGAGCTGTTGGCGGACGGCACGCCGATGTCCGACGACATGCGGCAAAAGTGGCTGGTCCAAGACCTGTCGGAATTCGATCCGAACGTGCAGGCACAGGTTCCGCTGCGGGCGGTCTCCGGCGGTGATGTTTATCAGCAGGACGGCGCACGGGCCAAGAAGCTGGACGGCTGGCTGGCCGATCGCTACGTCGAGTCTGTGGCCTTGAGCCCGCGCGACGAGGTCTACGCCGCCGTGACCGGGCGAGGGGACGAGCAGCGCCAGCTGGTCATCGGCGGGAGGGACGAGCAGCCCGTCAGCTCCGTACAGGCGAAGTCCCTGACCCGGCCGACCTGGGGCCTGGACGCCACGACGCTCTACGTGGTGGTTGATGGCGAGAAGATCGTGCAGATCACCCGCAACCCGGAAACCGGCATCGCGGGGGAGAAGGAAGTCGATGCGGAAAACCTGAAGATGATCGAAGGCGACGAAAAACGCATTAGTGTGTTCCGCGTTTCGCACGATGGCACGCGCGCGGTGATGGTTGTCAACGGGCGGGTATACGTATCGGTGCTGGAGACCACCGAGGGCAGCAACAAGCGACTGGGTTCGCCGGTGGAGATCGGCAGCGCGGTGGGGGACACGGCCGTCAGCGCCGACTGGACCGAGGACGGTTCCGTGCTGGTCGGCACGCGCGCCAACGATGCGCCGGTGTGGGACGTGGAAGTGGATGGCTCCTATTCGCAGCAGATCACCGGTAGGAACCTGGCCGCGCCGGTGGTGTCGGTGGCAACGGACGGCAACAAGATTTACGTCACCGATGCCAATGCCTTGATGCAGTTCGACGTGGCTTCTGAGGAATCCCGCTTCTGGCGCGAAGTGCCGACCATGCAGGGAAAGCGGGCGACACCGGTGCTTGCGGACTAGGCTGGCTGCTTGTGGGGATCAGGGGGGATCTGGAAGCGCTTGCGGGGTTGGTCTGGCGGGCTGACTGCGTGTGCTGCGGACAGTTGAATGCGCAGCCGGCTGGGGGCGTGGTTGGTCGGCAACTGTGTGCAGAGTGCGGGGTGCAGCTGCTGCAGCCGTGGCAGCGTTGGCAGCCGCGGGTGGCCACCGTGCCGGTGTTTGCCGCGGGTACGTATGGCGGGGCGCGCCGGATGCTTATCCTGAGTGCGAAGGATCGTCTTCGGCCAGCAGCAATCACCGTCGCCGGGCGAGTGCTGGCCGCCGGGATTTTGCATGTTGCGGGATTGGGCCTGGTGCCGGATCCGCGGTTGGGGCGAGTGGTGTTGCTGCCTGCCCCGACGCGCAAGTCCGCAGCTCGACGCCGCGGCGGGGATATTGTGACGCGCATGTGTCATGCGGCGGCCGAGTTGTATTCCGGGATTGAGGTTCACCCGGTGGCGTGGCTGGATGAGCGAAGCGTGGACTCGGTAGGGCTGGACCGCCACCAGCGGCGCGAGAACGTGGCGGGCAGCATCTTGTTTGATACCGCGGCGATTGCACGCTTGCGTGGGGCGGAAGAGGCCGTAATTGTGGACGATGTGTGCACCACCGGGGCGACAACTGCGCAGTTCGCGCTGGCGTTATCGGCGCGTGGGGTACGGGCCAAGCTGGCTCTGGTGATAGCTGGAGCATAATTAGGGGGATACGCCCTAGCCCCAACAGTTCGATAGGTAGAATGGGAGCTGGAACGATCACCGTTGAAAGGCGGGGTAATCCGGCCCAGTCTTGGCGGTGACTGACTTTGGAGGTTGAGCAATGTCGACGGGCAAAAATTCGTCCAACTTCGGCAACGAGGAAGTGAACGCACCCGAGGCAGGCGTGGAAATCACCGGCCGCAATGTGGAGGTGCCGGAGCACTTCGCCGAGCGTGTTAAGGGCAAGCTGGCGAAAATCGAGCGCCTGGATCCCACCCTCACCTTTTTCCATGTAGAGCTGCAGCACGAGCCGAACCCGCGCCGTGGTGACGAGCAGGATCGCCTGCAGATTACGGCTACCGGCAAGGGGCACATCGCCCGCGCGGAAGCCAAGGAAGATTCCTTCTACGCAGCCCTGGAGGTTGCTGTTGGGCGCATGGAGCGCTCCCTGCGCAAGGTAAAGGCCCGCCGTAAGATTGCCCGCTCCGGGCACCGCACTCCGATGTCCATGGGAGAGGCCGCAGCCAGCCTGGTTGAAGAGGCCCGCCCGCAGGAGGAGCCGCAGAACGAGCAGGCTGGCCAGTACGACGTTGATCCTTACGAGGATCAGTTCAAGCCCGGCCAGGTTGTGCGCAAGAAGGTGCACAAGGCTGCCCCCATCAGCGTTGATCAGGCGCTGAGCGAAATGGAGCTGGTCGGTCACGACTTCTTCCTGTTCATTAACGAGGAGAATGGCCAGCCGTCCGTGGTGTACCGTCGCCACGCATTCGATTACGGTCTGATCACCCTGGAACAGAAGGAAGCCTAAACTTCCGGCGAAGTCCTAGCGCAGATGCATGTCTTGCCGGGTGCGGTTGCCTCCGCACTCGGTGGTGCGGGTAGAATTGTCCGAAGCTAATAAGTTCAAGACCCCGAGAAAAGGACAGCATCATCGTGCTAGGACTTTCGAAAATCCTGCGTATGGGCGAAGGCCGTGCGGTCAAGCGCCTGGCAAAGATCGCCGATCAGGTGATGGCCCTCGATGAGGAATACACCGAACTCAGCGATGACGAGCTGCGTGCCAAGACCGACGAGCTGAAGAAACGAGTCCAGGAAGACGGCGAAAGCCTGGACGACATTTTGCTCGAAGCTTTCGCCACTGCGCGTGAGGCTTCCTGGCGCGTGCTGGGGCAGAAGCACTACAAGGTGCAGATCATGGGCGGTGCCGGCCTGCACTTCGGCTACGTCTCCGAAATGAAGACCGGTGAGGGTAAGACCCTGACCTGTGTGCTCCCCGCCTACCTCAATGCACTGTCCGGCAAGGGCGTGCACGTCGTTACCGTCAACGACTACCTGGCTAAGCGTGACGCCGAGTGGATGGGTCGCGTGCACCGCTTCCTCGGCCTGTCCACCGACGTGATCCTGAGCGGCAAGAGCCCCGCCGAGCGCCGCGAAGCCTACTACGCGGACATCACCTATGGCACGAACAACGAGTTCGGCTTCGACTACCTGCGCGACAACATGGCTCACTCCCTCAACGACCTGGTGCAGCGTGGCCACAACTTCGCCATCGTGGATGAGGTCGACTCGATCCTCATCGATGAGGCTCGTACCCCGCTGATCATTTCCGGCCCGGTTGAGGGTTCCAGCAAGTGGTTCACTGCCTTCGCAGCAATCGCCCCGAAGCTGACCCGCGACATCCACTACGAAATTGACGAGCGGAAGAAGACCGTGGGCGTCAAGGAAGAGGGCGTGGAGTTCGTCGAGGACCAGCTGGGCATCGAGAACCTATACGCACCTGAGCACTCGCAGCTGGTGAGCTACCTCAACAACTCCATCAAGGCCAAGGAGCTGTTCACCCGCGATAAGGACTACATCGTCCGCAACGGCGAGGTCGTCATCGTCGACGAATTCACCGGCCGCATCCTGGACGGTCGCCGCTACAACGAAGGCATTCACCAGGCGATCGAGGCGAAGGAACACGTCGAGATCAAGAACGAGAACCAGACGCTGGCCACCGTCACGCTGCAGAACTACTTCCGCCTGTACGACAAGCTGTCTGGAATGACTGGTACGGCAGAGACCGAGGCCGCCGAGCTGAAGTCGACCTACAAGCTGGACGTCGCTGCGATCCCGACGAACAAGGAAAACAAGCGTAAGGATCACGTCGACCTGATCTACAAGACGCAGGAGGCGAAGTTCGAGGCCGTTGCCGAGGACATCGCCGAGCGCGTGGAGACCGGCCAGCCGGTGCTGGTGGGTACGACCTCCGTGGAGCGCTCCGAGTACCTGTCGAAGCTGCTGCAGCGCCGCGGCATCAAGCACAACGTGCTGAACGCGAAGTACCACGAGAAGGAAGCCGAGATCGTCGCACAGGCCGGCCGCCTGGGCGCGGTCACCGTCGCCACCAACATGGCCGGCCGTGGTACCGACATTGTGCTGGGTGGTAACCCGGACATCCTCGCCGACATCAACCTGCGCGAGCGTGGCCTGGATCCGGTGGAGACTCCGGAGGCCTACGAAGAGGCCTGGGACGACGAGATTGAGAAGGTCCGCAAGGAATCCAAGGAAGAGGCAGAGAGGGTTCGCGAGGTCGGTGGCCTGTACGTGCTGGGCACGGAGCGCCACGAGTCCCGCCGTATCGACAACCAGCTGCGCGGCCGTTCTGCACGTCAGGGCGACCCGGGCGAGACCCGTTTCTACCTGTCCATGCGCGACGACCTAATGGTGCGCTTCGTCGGCCAGACGATGGAGGCGATGATGACCCGCCTGAACATCCCGGATGATGAAGCCATCGACTCGAAGATGGTCACCAACGCCATCAAGGGCGCACAGTCCCAGGTGGAGTCCGCCAACTTCGAAATGCGCAAGAACGTTCTGAAGTACGACGAGGTCATGAATGAACAGCGCAAGGTGATCTACAGCGAGCGCCGTCAGATCCTCGAGGGCGAGGACGTGGAATCGCAGATCCGCAGCATGCTGAAGGACACCATCGAGGCCTACGTCGACGGCGCCACCGCCGAGGGCTACGTCGAGGACTGGGACCTGGACACCCTGTGGAACGCCCTGGAATCCCTGTACGGCCCGACGTTCACCCACGAGTCTCTGGTTGAGGGCGACGACTACGGCCGCCCCGGCGAGCTGAGCTCCTCCCAACTGCTGGATGCCGTGCTGGAGGACGCTAACCACGAGTACGACGAGCTGGAAGAAAAGGTCACCGAGCTCGCCGGCGAGGAGCAGATGCGTGGCATGGAGCGCGCATCCCTGCTGAACGTCGTGGACCAGAAGTGGCGCGAGCACCTCTACGAGATGGATTACCTCAAGGAGGGCATCGGCCTGCGCGCAATGGCGCAGCGCGATCCTCTGGTGGAATACCAGCGCGAGGGCGGCGACATGTTTAACCGCATGAAGGACGGCATCAAGGAAGAAACCGTCCGCCAGCTGTTCCTGGTGCGCAACCAGCTGAAGAACGCCGGCCAGGTGCACGTCGATGACCCGGCTGCCGGTAACGAGGGCGTGGCCGTCGACCGTGCTACGCAGACCACCATGGGTGGCTAGCCTCTAGATCAGACTGAGGCTATCGATCGCCCAGATCTTGATCCCGCGCCGCGCGGAGCTGCGAATCTGATGCAGCCCCGCGCGGCGCTTTTGCGTGTGCTGCGACATCGTGCCTGCCAAGGCGCGCACCCTGTCGCCCATCTGTACCGACGCGCAGAAGCGTACGCAGTCGCTGGCGCTGGGCTGTATGTGCAGGCTTATTATTGACGCCCCCACCTGCACCGGACGCGCACTTCGGCGAACTCGCAGTTGTTCCAACACCCGTTCGCTGAACGGCGCACGGCGCAGATTTTCGATCGGTCGGCGCCCTTCCAGTGCCTCCAGCCACAACTTGACCATCTGCGCGATGCGTTGGGGTGGGGGAGTGTGGGCGTCTAGAAAAGAATCGGCGACGACCTCCGACGGTTCCTTTACCGCCACGGCCGGGGTGGGCGGGCGCAGAAACACGAAGTCCGTTAGCGGGCGGGTGGGCGTTGAAGTGGTCACGAAAGAAGATCCCCCTAGAAGATGTGATCGTGGCGCTTTCCCCCGAAGGCGCCGTACGCGACCAACTATAGCGAACCCGGCGCCCAGTGGGGAGGCGGCGGGCGAAAAGATGGCAGAATGTAGGGCATGCGTGGACTAGTAGTTGATTATTGCGGAGTGTTGGACGGAGCCGAGGAAGATCGTCGGCGGTGGCGGAAGCTGCTGTCCGCAGCGCGGGCAGAGGGGATCGCGACGGCGATTCTGTCTAACGACCCAGGTGGGGCGGGCGCGGCGCCGATTCGCACATGGCTGGAGGGCGGTTACGTGGATGCCGTGATCCTGTCCGGCGAGGTCGGCGCGGAGAAGCCCTCGGAGGAAATCTTCCGCATCACCGCCGATCGCCTGGACCTGCCGCAGCAGGACCTGGTGCTGGTGGACGACAACATTGTGAACATCCGCGGGGCCGTCGATGCGGGCCTGATCGGCATTTACTACCAGCAGTTCGACCGCGCGGTGGTGGAAATCACCGGCGTGTTCGAGCTGGAGGGGGAGTTCTAAACCATGTTGGTGTACATTCCCGCGACCTTTGACATGCTTGGCACCCTCGCGGAGCAGGGCGAGCACCCGGTGCGTTCCGCAGTGGGATTCGCCCTGACCCCTGCGGTGCGGGAGTTCTACACCGGTGGCGACGAGGAAGAGCTGGCGTACACGGCCTTCCTGGATGCCGCGCGCGCCTCGCTGCGGTTACTGAGCGCGGGCGGGGAGGAGCGCTTCCCGCATCGCCGTGTGGTAATCAGCGCCGAGTTCGACGATTCAGCCGTGACGCTGGCGCCGGAGGACGGCGAGTCTGTGGTGCGGCTGGATCCGGGCGTCGTTAAGGTGCAGCAGTTGTTGGCGATCCATGTTGATGACGCCGACGCGGAGGCCGCCACGGCGAAGGCGATCGAGTGCGTTGACGCAGCTGACCTGGGGGATGAAGATGCGGAATTCGCGCTGGGGGACTGCGAAGACAACCTTATGAGCTGGTACGACGCGAAGGAGCTGCCGTTCCTGGTGGACCTGATGTAGCTTATCGGGCTACATTTCCCACTCGTTGTTGCTGCGCAGGGCTTCCAATAGGCGGCGAATCGCGGTGACGCGCCGGGCGGAGGGGCCGGTGAGGGTATCCAGTGCGCACTCCGGGTCCGCGGGCGGGCCCATGTGGGTGCAGCCGCGCGGGCAGTCCTCAATGACCTCGCGCAGATCCTCGAAGACCTCCACCACAGTGTCCGGGTCGACGTGCGCCAATCCGAGGCTACGGATGCCCGGGGTGTCGATGATCCAGCCACCCTGGGGGAGTTGGAGGGCTACCGACTGGGTGGAGGTGTGCCGCCCCTTGCCCACGCCGCTGACTTCGCCGGTGGCGCGCTCTGCATCGGGGATGAGGCGGTTGAAGAGGGTGGACTTGCCCACTCCCGAATGCCCTACCAGGGCGCTGACGTTGCCGGTGATGTAGCCGGAGAGCGCGTCGAGGGGGTCATCGATGCCAGTGGTGAGCACCTCGACGTCTAGGTCGCGGAACTCGGCGGCGAAGGCGCTGGGGTCGGCCAGGTCGGACTTGGTAAGGCACACCAGCGGGGTCAGCCCGCCGACGAAAGCCGCGATGAGTGCGCGTTCCACGAAGCCGGTGCGGGGCGGGGGATCGGCGACCGCGCTGACGATCAACAGGTAGTCCGCGTTGGCAACGACGATGCGTTCAAAAGAATCGGTATCGTCCGCAGTGCGGCGCAGCACCGAGGTGCGGTCTTCGAGACGCACGATGCGTGCCAGGGTGTCCTTCTTGCCGGAGGTGTCGCCGACCACGCCGACGTGGTCGCCGACGACGACGTTGGTACGCCCCATCTCGCGGGCGCGCATGCAGGTGACCAGGGTACCGTCCTCGTCCAACACCACGCCCCACCGGCCGCGATCCTTGGAAACAACCATGCCGCGCTTGGCGTTTTTATGGCTGGGGCGGTCCTTGGTGCGGGGGCGGGAGCCCTTGCCGGGGCGCACCCGGACATCGGATTCGTCCCAGTTGCGGGCGCTGCTGTGTCGCCGCGCCATCTAGCGTTCCTGGCCCAACAGCTGTGCCCAGCGGCGGCGGAAGCCGGGGAGTGTCTTGGCGGTGGTATCCACATCGGAAACCTGGATGCCCTCTACCCGCAGGCCCAGGATCGCGCCGGCGGTGGCCATGCGGTGGTCGGCATAGGATTCCCACCGGCCGCCTTCCAGAGCTGCCGGGTTGATAATGAGCCCGTCGGCGGTCTGTTCGACATTGCCTCCCAGGGCGTTGATGTTGTCGGCCAAGGCCTGCAGCCGGTCGGTCTCGTGTCCACGCAGGTGCGCGATGCCGTAGAGGTGGCTGCGGGATTCTGCGAGGGCGGCCAGGGCGACGACAGTCGGGGTGAGCTCGCCGATGTCGTGCATGTCCCAGGTGATTCCCTCGAGTCGGCCGGAGCCGGTGACTACGAGTTCGCCACGGTGTACGTCGAGCTCGGCCTCTGCGCCCATGTCCAGCAGGATCTGGCGGAACTGATCGCCCGGCTGGTTGGTGGTGGCGGGCCAGTTCTGGATACGCACAGTGCCACCCGTGAGGACGCCCGCGGCCATGAACGGGGTGGCGTTCGACAGGTCTGGCTCCACATTCCACTGGCGACCGTGGATCGGGCCGGGGTGGACTGTCCAGCGGTTGAAGGAGGTCTCGACGTTAACGCCGGCCTCGCGCAGCATCTGCACCGTCATTTCGACGTGCGGCTGGCTGGGAAGGGAGTTGCCCTCGTGGATGACCGTGACGCCCTCGGCGAAGCGGGCACCGGCCAGCAGCAGGCCGCTGACGAACTGGGAAGACTGGGAGGCGTCGATGGTGATCTCGCCACCCTGGATCTGCCCCTTGCCCTCTACGAAGAAAGGCAGCCCCTCCGGGTTGCACTCCGTGCTGGTGCTTACCTCCGCGCCTAGGGCGCGCAGGGAATCGAGGGTGGTGGACATCGGACGGCGTCGAGCCTCTACGTCTCCGTCGAAGGAAACAGTGCCGTTGGCCAATGCCGCGATCGGTGGGACGAAACGCATGACGGTGCCGGCCAGCCCGCAGTCGACCTGCCCGCCATGCAGCTTCTCGGCAGGGGTGACATACATCTGGTCGTTTTTCAGCAGGATCTGGGTACCCATGGCGCGCAGAGCCGCCATCATCAGTTCCGTATCGCGGCTGACGAGGCCACCGGTGATCGTGGAGGGTGCATCCGCCAGCGCGGCGAGGATCAGCGCACGGTTCGTAATCGACTTCGAGCCGGGGATGGCCACGGTGGCCTGTACGGGCTCGGTGGCGACGGGGGCGGGCCAGAGTTGTTCAGACATACCTGCAGACATACCCATATTGTCTCACTTTTTTGCTGGAAAAGAAGTATGGGGTGGGCATAATAGGCAGGTATGTGTGGCCGATACGTTCTGTTCAGCACGCTCGAGCAATTGTCCGCCGATACGCGCCGCAGGCTCCAGACCAAGCGCGTACTCCGTGCCGGGGAAGGGGAGTGGCCCGCCAACTACAACGTGGCGCCGACCACTCAGGTGCCCATCCTGCGGGAGTTTAAGGGCGAGGCGGCGATCGGCCCTGCGAACTGGGGCTACCCGCCGAAGAACGTGTTTAACGCCCGGGGAGAAACCGCGTTCTCCAAGCCCCTCTTTGCGGGCTCCCTGCCCTGTGCCTTCCCTATGGACGGCTGGTACGAGTGGACCGTCGGAGACGACGGAAAGAAGCAGCCCTGGTTTACCACGGCGCCGGACGGCCAGCCCATGTACGCCGCCGGGCTGTGCAAAGCCGTCGACGGGCAACTGTACGGAACAATCATCACGGTGGCGGCGCTCCCAGAGCTGGAATGGCTCCACGGCCGCATGCCGCGGATTTTGGTGGGCGACGAACTAGGCACGTGGCTGAAGGGTGAAGGGGCGGAGATGGTGGCGTCACCAAATAAAAAGACAGAAGTGCACAGCAGGAAGGCGGACAGGAAGGTCGGCTCCGTGGCGAACAACTACCCGGAGCTGGTGGGAATGAATCGGGGATAGAATTGCATTGAAAGAATCGTGAGAGGTGAGCGAATGAAACGCAGCAATGACAGCACTGATGAGCTGCTGCAAAGATTCGAGGCCGACGCGCTGCCCCTGCTGGATCAGCTGTACGGGGTGGCACTGCGGATGACGCGCAATCCGGCCGATGCGCAAGACCTGGTACAGGACGCGTATATGAAGGCCTACCAGGCGTTTGGCTCCTTTAAGGAGGGCACCAACCTGAAGGCGTGGATGTACCGAATCCTTACGAACACGTACATCAACAGCTACCGCAAGGCGCAACGGCGCCCCACGGAATCCAGCGCCGAAGACATGACTGACTGGCAGCTGGCCGAGACGGCGAAGCACGACTCTGTGGGGCTGGAATCCGCCGAGGTGGAGGCGCTGAAGAACATCCCCGACAAGCGGATACAGGATGCGCTGATGAGCCTGGGGGAGGACTACCGCATGGTCGTGTACTACGCGGACGTCGAAGGTCTGGCCTACAAGGAGATTGCCGAGATCATGGACACCCCCATCGGCACCGTGATGTCTAGGCTGCACCGCGGGCGCAAGCAGCTGCGCAGCAAACTGAAGGATGTGGCGGCTGAGCACGGGATCGTGACAGTGAAGACGCAGAAGACAGGAAAGACGCAGAAGAAACTCACGGAAGCGAAGGGATAAGAGCACATGTTCAAAGACAATTCGCGAAGGACAGACTGCGACGAACTGTTGGATGCCCTGTACGAGGTTGCCGATGGTGACGCCAACTGGGAGAGTCGCGAACGTCTGCGCGCTCACGCCGACGCTTGCCCGGAATGCCTGCGACAGCTGGGGATCGAGCAGCAAGTGCGGGACCTGCTGCGTAGCTGCTGTAGCCAGCCAGCGCCGGTGGAACTGCGCGCAAGGATTTGTACGCAGCTGCGGGTGATTAGTTATCGCGTAGAGGAGTAGGTCACAGTATTGTTCTTTCCCGATCATTGCGGCACCATGCAAACTAGATTTGTTACTAGATAGACATAGCGAAGTCATGGTCTGAGGAGAGAATGGAGAGAGCTATGGAAGCTGCACAGATTGCGGAATGGACTTTCGTCGAAGAAGTTCCGATTCCGGAGGACGTCATGGCGCTGCTCGTACCCGGCGAGCAGGCGGTTGTGGCATTTAAGACTTTCAGGGATAGCGCAATCTTCACTACCAAGCGCTTGATCATGCGTGACGCACAGGGGCTACGAGGTAAGAAGGTTGAGGTTTATTCTCTGCCGTATTCGTCGATCAATATGTGGTCCACAGAGAACGCGGGAACCCTCGATTTCAATGCTGAGATTGAGCTATGGACCCGAGCCGGGAAGATCAAGGTGAAGATCGGTCGCGGTCTCGACGTTCGTCGCATTGATGCGTTGATCGCACATAGCGTTCTTGGGGCGTTGTAGGCAATAGCCCAATAGT
>NZ_JAKMUV010000008.1:0-90426 GCF_027570165.1 Corynebacterium macclintockiae | reverse complement strand
GCGCGGGTTGATGCGACGTTCTTCGCCCTGGTGTGCGACCTGGCAGGTGCGCCTCAGGAACTGATCAACACCACCACCGGTGTCGTCGAGGGACACACCACCCAAACCCTGTACGGCAAGCGCACGTGGGCGGGTCGGTGTACCAGCTCGTTGTTGTTTGCCGGCCAGTACGAGGATGCGGAATCCGGGTGGGCGTACAACCGCTTCCGCTACTACAACCCCACCCTTGGCGCCTACAACGCCCAAGACCCACTCGGACTAGTCCCCAAGTTGTCCTCGGCACAAGGGTATGTCGACCACGCGGCATTCTGGGTCGACGTGCTGGGACTGCACGGCTGTTGGGCGGCCAAGAAAGTTCAAGGGAAGGTTGTATATCAACAGACTGGTAGACAGGTATTCAATCCGCACAAAGAGGTGTACCTTCCTCGGGAAATTGGTGGTGGAATTGGCATCAATGTCGATTTAATGAGGCATGGGCGCGCCCCCATAGGGGTAGATGGAAACCCGGTGAACTTGCACCATATCGGACAAGATGATCGATCAGCTGTGGTAGAAATTACAAAACAGATGCACGCAGAAAACGCTAAAGTTCTCCATATATTCCACGGAATGAATAGGAGCGAGTTTCCAACAGATGTAACCCCTGTCGACCGCGCATCCTTTAGGGAATGGAGACACACATACTGGAAAGAAATAGCATTGGACTATCTATGACCGGTCAGAAAAACTCTCAGATCAGCTACTCTCATACTTGTACGGCGACGGTCTAAGTAAAAGTGAACTGTCTCAGCTGAAGTCGATGGCTCCATCTTGGATTCCCGAACAATACTTCCAATTCTGGAAGCATTACACAGCCTTTTCTCCGCCATCGTTAATTTTCTTCACACCTGCCCCATATGGAGTCTATGAAAACGCCTTCGAAGGGTTTCTAGAAGATTTCCGGTCAGCCGATCTTGTCGATTCAAAACGCTTCTTCCCAGTAGCCTACGATGACAGTTTTGTCTGGGGCGTCTTCGAACAGAAACCCAATGGATCGGTTATATGTGGAATGTACGATTTTCAAGAAAAGGACTACGTTGAAGGCCCCTTCAAGACATTCGAGGAGTGGGTGAATAGCTACGGATAAACAGCCCTTGCGAGCCCGGCTCAAATGGATGAATTAACGACATACTAGATGATCGGAAAGTGGCGCAGACAGTAAAAGGTGTAGTCGCGACGATGCGTTTATGGATACAGTGTTTAATGACAAACGATTTACCTACTGTATCTTTTGGAGGATGTAACCATTCCAAAGCCCAATCATCAACTATCTTAGAGATTACGCAATCTTTCAAGATTGCAAAACTAATCATTTTCTCCTCGAGCGGTCATGGTGGTCACACGTCAAGTTTCTAAGCTCCTTTGCCGCCACACCCTCAACGTACGGGGACTTGTCACCGACACCCTCGACACAGACTGCAACACCACCCGCACACCCCACACCAACCCCAGTGACCGGGGCTCCACCCCACCGCACACCACGACACACACTCCTGCACGAGCAGGCAGTGCTGCTACCAATGGGGTTCCCGCCCAGGAAAACTACTCCTTCACCCCAGCAGGTGTCCTGGCCTCCACCACCGACGGGGCAATCGACTACCACAACACACTGCCGGTCAAAGTCGGCCGGACTACCTACACCTACGACGCTGCAGGGCGTATCACCCGCACGGTAACCAAACGCCTCGGTAAGAAACCGTTGGTTCATCACTTCTTCTACGCCACCGGTGAACAACCCATCGGCTTTAGCTCAAGTGATGCTCCCGGTGTTGGCTATCGCTACACCTACGATGGTCTCGGCAGGCGTGTAGCCAAAGACACGATCAACACCACCACCGGAGAAGTGACCCACCGCGACGTCTTCACTGAAGTGTCCCAGGTTTTGTTCCGTTTGAGTAGATGGGAAAATCTGGAATATGCCAAGGAAATTTGACCAGGATGCCAAGGACCGTGTGGTCCGTCTCGTGGAAGACCGCATCTTGGCGGAAAATATGTCGATGCAAGCCGCGTGCCAGGCAGTAGCCCCAAAGCTGGGCGTCTCGTGGCACACGGCGAGGCAATGGACGCAGGCCGCTCGTCGCGAAGGACGTGTTGTGGAATCAATGCCCGAGGACCTTGCTGCAGAAAACGCACGGTTGCGTCGAGAGAATCAAGAGCTGCGGGACACCAATGAGTTGTTGAAAGCCGCCTCAGCTTTTTTCGCATCCGAACTCGACCCAAAACGTCGGAAATGATCCGATTCATCGATGAGCATCGGAATCGTTTCTCAGTCGAGTTCATCTGCCAGACGTTAAACAAGCATCGCGAAGGCGGTTTTCTTAGCTCGCGTGGATACCGCCAATCCAAGGCCCGGGGCTTAAGCTCCCGCGCTTTTCGCGACGCTGCCCTAGTAGAGCGCATTACCGAAGTTCATAAACAAAACTACGGTGTCTACGGGATTCGCAAAATGTGGCGCGTGCTGCGCCGCCAGGGCATTGACATTGGACGCGAGCAAACAGCCCGGCTGATGCGCAGTGCTGGACTGTCCGGCAAGGGCAAAGGTGGGGCACCAATCACAACCCGCAAACCCAAGGGCCCGGATCATCGCCCTGACTTGGTAAAACGTGAGTTTAAGGCCCCTGGCCCTAATCGGCTGTGGGTGGCGGACATTACCTACGTGCGCACCCGAAAAGGCTTTGTGTACACCGCGTTCGTGACCGATGTATTCTCCCGGAGGATCGTCGGATGGGCGCTGTCCGATTCGATGCGCACCGAAGCCTTGCCGCTGCAGGCGTTGAACCAGGCAATCGTGTGCGCTAAGGAAACAACGGGCTTGATTCACCATTCAGACCACGGCTCACAATATGTGAGCATCGTCTACAACGAGCGCTTGGCTGAGCACGGTATCGCAGCGTCCACTGGGACGGTGGGCGACTCCTATGACAATGCTTTGGCTGAGAACGTCAACGGCTCCTACAAGAATGAGCTGATTCATAGGCGAACGTGGGCCGATGTCGTCGACGTGGAAATCGCGACGTTCGAGTGGGTGAATTGGTGGAACGAGTCAAGGCTCCACCAGAGCCTGGGCTACCGCACGCCGGCTGAAGTCGAAACCGAATTTTGGGAACACCACCCCAGTCGAGAAATAATGGAAATCAAGGCACAAGCCTAGGAACAAAACCCGGGACACTTCAGTCTTGACGGGACTATTTTCCATTCCGATCACGGCAGCGTGTACACCTCACAAGCCTTTAGGAACTACTGCTCGTCGTTAGGTGTGCGCCAGTCCATGGGCGCAGTTGGAACGAGTGCCGATAATGCCCTGGCAGAATCCTATAACGCCACCTTAAAGCGGGAAGTGCTGCGTGATCGGAAAGTCTTTGACAACCCAATTAGCTGTCGTCAAGAGGTCTTCCGGTGGTGCATGCGCTACAACACGCGCAGGCGGCACTCCTGGTGCAATCTCGTAGCTCCTGATGTCTTTGAAGCCGAGACTTCGGCTATACTGACCACAGCAGCATAGCTAGCCCCCGATGTGTCCACTTTCCGGGGGTCGGGCCCATTCGTCGAGAAATGTCAGTAGAGATCTCCATACGTGACGTATTCAACCATCCAACGGTCCGAGAATTGTCCGACCTGATCGCCGACATCGTCGGCAGCGACGTAGAAGAAGGCGAGATTTAGAGTTCATGCCACACCTGTTTCGCTCACCTGACAAGCCACTTGCCCCCAACCCAGTGCTACGCACAAGCAGCCTAATCTGAAAGGAAACATCATGCCCAGTACTCCCCACACCACCCCGAAAGATGCAAAAGCAGGACGGCTGAACATCACCGACCTGATGAACATCGGCATCTTCTTCGTCATCAACTTGGTAGCCGGCGTGGTCATCGCCTTCATCGGCATCACCCCCATCACCTACGTGATGATCACCAGCGTTCAGGCCCTCATCCTGGGCATCCCGATGATGCTGTTCTTGGCCAAGGTGCACAAGCCCGGCATGGTCTTCATATTCCTTCTTCTCAGCGGCCTCGCCAGCCTGCTGCTTGGTTTAGGCATATGGCCACTGCTGCTCAGCTTGGTCATGGCCGTGTTTGCCGAGTTAATTTTGCGCGCCGGCAAGTATACGAGCGCAATACACAGTGTGATCGCCTATGCCTTTGTAGCAGTGTCACCCACCGCATCATATATTCCGCTTTTCTTCACCACTCGGCGCTACATAGAGAGCAGCGGCATGCAGACCAAATATGGTGCTAGTTTCGCGGATGGCCTCACCTCTATTGGCCAGATGACTTGGCTATTCCTCATCATTGTGATAGTAACCTTCGTCTGCGGGATCCTCGGCGGGATCCTCGGCCGGCGCATCTTCACCAAGCACTTCCAGCGAGCAGGAATCGCCTGATGTCGCCCACTTTGCCCGGATCAGGCACGCACACAGCGGGACTCCATCTGGACCCACGCACCACGGTGCTGGTCATCCTCGTGGTGTCCTCGGTGCTCATCTCACCGGCCGGGTCCAGTGGGGCGCTGGGCAGCACCGCCCGGTGGATGCTCATTGCCGTTCCCGGGGCACTTTTCCTCGCCTCCGGCATGGTGGCCGCTGCACTGCGATACGCACTCACCTTCGCGGTGCTCGCCGGCTTTCCTGCGGTGGTGGTACAGGCCCTGCCCGAGCGCCACATCATCGTGGACGTGTGCGCTACGTGGTTCGCAGGGCTTTCGCTCATCCTCCCTGGCATCACGTGCTGCTGGTACCTACTACGCACCGTCTCGGCCAGCGAATTCATGGCCGCGATGCAGCGCATGCGGAGCCCCGACGCCCTGACCATCCCCACGTCCATCATGTTCCGGTTCTTCCCGACGATTCTCGAGGAATACCGCGATATCCGCACCGCCATGCAGATGCGTGGCATCTCGGGCCTGCGCAACCCGATCGCTATGCTCGAATACCGCTTTGTGCCACTGTTGGCGTCCGTTGTGAGCATCGGCAACGAGCTGGCTATGTCTGCAGTGACCCGCGGATTGGGCTCGCCTCGCCGACGAACCACGCTGTGCGAGATAGGCTTCCGCGTAGGCGACGCAATAGTCATAAGCGTGCTCGTCGTGTCCCTGATCCTACTACTGGTAAATATAGTGATGCTGCCGTGATAAAGCTGCACGATGTGTCACTATCCTATGGTCAAAACACAGCGGAGCCGGTGCTGCACCACGTAAATCTCACCGTGGCGAAGGGCGAACTAGTTCTAGTGTGTGGCGAATCAGGCTGCGGTAAGTCCAGCCTGCTACGCCTGATAAACGGCGTGGCGCACACGTTCTGCGACGCCCAGATTTCGGGGGAGGTGCTGCTGGACGACGAAGACATCACTCATGCCCACCCACACGACATCGCCGAACGCGTAGGCTCAGTGTTCCAAAACCCCAAGTCGCAATTTTTCACGCTGGAAGTAGCCAGCGAACTCGCCTTTGGCTGCGAAAACCTCGGCGTGGCGCCCAACGAGATTCGACAGCGTATTGGGGAACTTTCCGCAGATTTCGGCATGGTTCATCTCCTCGACCGGCACCTGTTCACACTTTCCGGCGGCCAGAAACAAAAAATAGCATGCGCTTCAGTGGCCGCGATGCACCCACAGGTACTACTACTAGACGAACCATCATCAAATCTCGACCTCGCCGCCGTCGATGAGCTGCGCCGCATCGTCGCGCAGTGGAAGACACAGGGCCGCACCGTCCTGATCGCTGAGCATCGGCTTTCCTACCTAGTTGACATCGTGGACCGAGTGCTGGTTATGCAGGACGGGCAGATCGCTCATGATCTCAGCGGCTCGGAGTTTCGCACCCTAGACAAGGCCGAACTGTACCGCATGGGCTTGCGCTCAGCGCAGCAGGTCCCCGAGGTGACCCGCGAGCCACGCCCTTCAAGTGGCACGATGGTGCTCAAAAAGCTACAGTTCACCTACCCCAAGGCTACAGAGCCATCCCTGAGCATCAGCCACACGGAGTTGCCGCAAGGACAAGTCATCGGCGTGGTAGGACGCAACGGGGCCGGAAAATCTACCTTTGTGCGCGTTCTGACTGGCCTGGAATCTAAGGCCACCGGCGTGGTGGACATCAATAACCGCTCGCTCTCGGGTCCCCGGCAGCGCCTGCGCCAGTCCTATTTAGTAATGCAGGACGTAAACCACCAGCTTTTCGGGGAGAGCGTGGAGTCCGACGTAATCATCGGCACCAGTGGACCGGATGGGAAAAACGAAGCGCGCCTTACCGAGGTGCTTGGTGCACTTGATCTCGCGGACAAGCGGGCCCGGCACCCGATGTCGCTTTCGGGCGGCGAACGCCAGCGCGTGGCCATCGCCTCAGCAGTCCTAAGTGAGCGCGAGGTAATCGTCTTCGATGAACCCACCAGCGGGCTGGACCTGTGCCGCATGCACCGGGTGGCCCACCTGCTAGACGCCCTAGCCCGGCAGGGCAAGACCGTTTTGGTAGTAACCCATGACATGGAGCTGGTGGCGCGGTGCTGCGATCTTCTCCTGCGCGTGGAAAAAGGCCGCCTTACCGCCTGCGAACCGTGCGATGATCTCGCACTGGCGCGCACGGTGCGGTATCTACGCGGCCGCGACAGCTAGTCCCTACAGCTTCCAGCTGGTGGCGTCGCTCTTTTCACCCCAGAAGCTGCGGTAGCGTGGGGAACTCTCCATGAGTTCCTCGTGGTTGCCGATAGACTCCACGGTGCCGGAGGGACTCATCATCACAATCTGGTCCGCGTCGCGGATGGTGTGCAGCCGGTGCGCAATGACGACGATGGTGCGCTCGGCAGAAAGCGTTTTCATACCGCGCATCACAAGGTGCTCATTCTGCACGTCTAGAGAGCTAGTCGCCTCATCAAGCAGCACGATCCGCGCGTCCTTCAGTAGCGCACGAGCGATGGAGACACGCTGACGCTCACCACCGGAGAGATTCTGCCCGCCCTCGCTAATCAGGGTGTCAAACCCCTGCGGCAGCTGCCGGGCAATCTCGGTGACACCGGCCAACTCCGCTGCGCGGAGCACCTCCTCCCGCGTTGCATTGTGGCAGCCCAGGCGGATGTTTTCATACAGTGTGTCCTCGAAGAGGTACACGTATTGGAACACCATAGCCAGCGAATCCAACACCGCCCGGGAGCCAAGATCGCGAATATCCACACCACCGATACGGATGGTCCCCTGGTCAACGTCATAGAAGCGTGCCGCAAGTTTTAGCAAGGTGCTCTTGCCGCAGCCGCTGGGACCCACCAACGCAGTAGTAGTTCCGGGCGCCACGCGGAAACTCACGTCGCGGACCACTGGGGTGTTGGGTTCGTAGCCAAAGCCCACCCCATCGAACTCGATGCCATAGTCGCGTGGCGCCGCCGGAACCGCAGGCTCCGGCAACACCCGCGCATCGAGGATCTTTTGGATCTCATCTAAGGTATTGCGCGCGGATTCCAAGCCCTCGCCGTAGGGTATGCCCGACATAGCAACGCGAGCCAGGATGAACACCAACACAATGACGCCAATGTAGGTGCCTGCTTCTAGCCAGTGGTTGAGAAGTAGCACGGTGGCCAGGGCATCAATGACCACGGTACCGACCATGATGATTAAAGCCAGACGACCCATGATCATCTCACCTGTCTTCTGGGTGTGCTGCTGGGCGCTAAGCTGCTCTCGAATCGAGGCGCGCACGGCGCGCTCCCCCAGCGAATCCGGCCCAGCCATGCGCAGCACCGGCTGCACCTGGGCGAACTCCAGCACCTCCGCGGCGCCGTGCTCGTTGCGCTCGCCCTTCTGGCGCTCTGCCACGCGGTACTGCCGCATTAGGCGGTTATAGGCGAACCACACCACGGCAGCCACTGCAACGGTAACCAGCCCCAGCCGCCAGTCCACGGCGATGAGAAACACGCAAGCCAAACCGGCCGAGGCAGCACCGTGCAGCATGGGCCGCAGCATCATTGCCGGCGCGTTAGCGGCAAACAGCGCACCGCTGGTGGCTACAACACCGATCTGGCCGGCGCGATCTTCTTCAAAATAGCCCAGGGGTAGCTGTGCCGTGCGATCGGCGATAAGCCGGTGGATGCGCAGCACGTAATCATGCCCCAGGTCCTGGGCAATAACCTCAGTGGGCCAGTCTGCGGCGGCGTAGACGAGGACGGAGATAATGATCCAGGGCAACCATGCTGCGGCCTGCGCGGGATCTTCGCTAAACAGCGTGTCCAAAAACAGTGCAATGAGGATAAGGCCAATGGCCAACGCCACCGCGGAAATCCCAATTAGCGTAAGGACCAGCACCAGACGGCGACGATCAGCCGGACTGCCCAGTGAATAGAGCGTGCGGATCATTATTTTTCCTCCCCTTGGATGCCCGCCTGCGCGGTTTGGTAGCGTGCCCACATCGTGGCGTAGCCCTTGCCTGCCGCCACTAACTCTTCGTGAGTGCCTGCTTCGGTGACCTCACCGTTTTCCAGCATGAGGATCCGGTCAGCGCCGGTGATCGTGTGGAGCCGGTGTGCGATAACTACTAGCGTGCGCCCGGCCACCAGCTCGGTAATGGCCCGCTGGATCGCGGCCTCGGAGTCCGGATCCGCAAAAGCGGTGGCCTCATCCAACACGAGGATCGGCGCGTCGAGCAAGATGGACCGGGCAATAGCCAGCCGCTGCTGCTCGCCACCGGAAAGCTGCGCGTCCTCTCCCACCACCGAGTCGTAGCCGCGCGGCAGATGGGTAATGCGCTCATGAATCTGGGCGGCGCGGGCGGCGCGAACCACGTCTGCGTCGGTGGCCTCCGGGTGAGCGAGGCGAATGTTATCCCGCACGCTCATCCGCATAAGGTAAGGGTCCTGGAAGACGAACCCTACCCTACGGTAGAGCTGGTCAGATCGGAGATCAGTACTAGGGACGCCACCAATGCGCACCGACCCCTCCGTGGGGTCTAATAGCCGGGGGATGAGCGCGGCTAACGTGGACTTCCCCGAGCCGGAAGGTCCCACCACCGCAGTGATGCTGCCGGCGGTAAGTTTTTGGTTAATGCCGGAAAGCACCGGGGTGTCCGGCACGTAGGAGAAGCTTAAATCTTTCAACTCAATTCCGGCGTTTGCAGGCTCCCTGCCGCCAGCAGCGGGCGGCAATACCGGGATGTTGAAGAACTCGGTGAGATCCGCCGCGGCAGCCTTCGCCTCCGAAAACATGATGTTAGTGCGCGAAAGCATAAGCAGAGGCGCGGCGATGTTGTTGATGAACAAAAACGCTGCCAGCACATCGGCCACTGGTACGCCCGCAGACGTGATGAGCCACGGGCTGGCCGCGGCTACCACCAGCAGGCCAAACCCGGTGGAGGTGAAGATCTTCATCAAAGCGGTGGGGTGTACGGTGGCGTGCAACCACTCGCGATAGAACCCACCAAAACTCCGGGAACGACTAAGGAAAATGCTCTCGTCGTAGCCTTCCGGAACAAACACCTTGATAACCGGGATGCCGCGCACCAACTCTACGACGGCGGCGTCTAGCTGCTTCTGGCTGGACTTAAATTTCTCCGCCTTTTCTTGAAACTCGCGCATCATAAACGGCATGGTGGCCACTGCCAACAGCAGTGGTACCAGGCCCAGCAGGCCTATCCGCCAGTCCACCACGAACATGTATCCCAGGCTCAATAGCGGTACGAGTACACCGGCCGAATAATCGTGCGGCGCGTGGGCGATGAGCTGGTGGATCTTGGTGACGTCGTCTTCGATGTAGGTTTTCACAGTCCCCGAAGGTGTCCGCGTAAACCAAGACAGCGGGAGCCTACCCAGCTTGGTAATCTGCTGCTGGCGTAAGTGCTCGCCCAAAAGGCCGTCGGCCTGGTGGCTTACCTGGAGACTCTTCACGGTTGCCTGTCCATGTAGGACGGTGGCCACCATGAGCGCCGCGACTAGCAGCCACAGCTTTGACGCATCTATCGGCTCTCCCTGGAAGGACAGCATTACGGTGCGCACCAGCTCAACCAGCACGATTACCGGCACCAGCGACAAAACCGCCGCCAGCACCGCCAATAGCAGCGACACCGTGATCTGCCGGTGGGCAGGTTGAGATATTTGCCTAAATGTAATGGGTGGTTTTTGTTCGGTCATCGGGGCCTCTTTACTTAACAGTCACAATCACGCATTGTTCCGCGCTAACCAGGCAGTGTTCCCAGTAATTCCCGCTAGAAAACCGGCAAGCAGGTCGAGGAACTCGGTTCCAGTATCGAGCGGGAAGAAATGCCCACCCGGCAGGACCTTCAGTTCAAAACTACCGCTGGTAAAATTTTCCCACCGGGAAAGCATCTCTGGGCTGACAGCTGGGTCGCTATCCCCCGCCAATGCCAGCACAGGAGAGCGAAGCACCGTGGTTGCATGGTGAAAGCCCTCGTGTAACACATAATCGCGACGAATGTCAGCGAGCAGCAGCTTCATCACATCATCATTGGCAAGGATCTCAGGTGGTGTGCCACCTACCTTCTCAAACTCCCTGCGCAGCGCACCGAACCCCATTGACGAGTGGTATTCCCCAGGCACGGTTTCTCCGGGCGCCTGCCGTGCGGCCACCACCACGGCTTCCGGTATAGTGGGCCGATGCATCTGCTGCAGGCAGGCAGCAACCTGGTAGGCCAGCGCTGCCCCCATGGAGTGGCCGTACAACGCAATCGGCGCGCCCGCCGCCAGATCTACTATCTCGGTTGCGCACATATCGGCGAGCTTGTCAAAGTCGCTTACCCATTTCTCTCGGCGACGGGTTGCCTTTCCGGGAAGCTCCACCGGCACCACGTCAATGCTTGGGTTGACCCCCACCCATCCACGATAGACGGAAGCGCTGCCTCCTGCGTGATGGAAGCAAAACAAGAGGGTTCCAGTGCGATGTCCGGCCACAAACGGAAAGACTCCCTCGCAGCTGATTTCTGTCATTTTTCGCCTTTCGCTAGGTCGGACTGATTAAGCACGATTTCTACTGCTGCGACGGTACCCGGGTCTGTGGCAAGCAACTCGGGCATCCTGCGGGCTGCGGAGTCGTATGCTCCACTTACCAAATCGGCAATTCCGGCGGCCAGGGACTGGGCACTCAGTTCGCCTCGCTGGGCGTCAATATAGTTCGGCCCGGCACCGTTTCGACAAACTGCGTTGGCATGGAAGTGTTGGTCACCACCGAATGCAACCGCAAGGCACGGCTTGCCGGCGCGCAGGATCGCCCCGGTGGTGCCCAGTGAGCCGTGGCAGATGCCTGCACGGCACCACGGAAGCACAGTCGCGAACGGGACCCGGGCGACGGTGAGGATTCCTTCTCTCACACCAGGCTCATAATCGGGATCGACGATTATCGCCCGCAGACCATGCTCGATGCACGCGTCTCGAGTCCATCGTTGAAGGTCATAAACGCGATCTGAGACCATACTCCCAAAGCTTGCCAGAACCGGGGCCGAGCCGGCAGCCACAAACTCCTCGACTGCTGGGTCTAGGGCGAGTTCACTGTGGTGCGGGTCAAGCCACTCGCCAGTGACGTGAATGTGGTTTTTCCATTCCGGCGCCGGCGGACTCAACGCGGGACTGAATTGGTAGATCGTGGTTGGTGGAGAGGAGAGCGCTCGCTGACGCAGCCCCAACCTACGGCGCCATGCCGCTATCACTGGGCGCATCGCCCAAGCCATCAGAGTATTGGACATCCAGTGGGTGACCAGAGCTCCGACAGAGCCGTCCAGTTTTCGCGGATCCACGAGGCTGTAACGGAGGCAGGGTTCGGTAGGGAAAACCTGCACCCGAACGCTGGGGACTCCGCGTGCAGCCCCTAACAACCGAGCAACTTCACTGAATTGGGTGTACATGACCACGTCAACGCCATCCATGGCATGCTCTAACACATCGAAAACGTGGGCGTCAGATATCATCTCACGGATACCTAAGACAGTGTCCATCATGCCTTTACTATCGCCCAAAAGGCGCTTCATTAACGCCCGGTAATCACCGGGTAACTCGATGTAGTCCACCCCGTTTGCACGAAAACTCCCGCCGAATTCGCTAAACCCAGCCAAAACAAACTGGTGGCCACGATCTCGAAGTGCGACACCAAGGTGCGCAAATGGCAGCATATCACCCTCAGAACCCAGGACGACCGCGAGAACTTTCACAGCCGTCTCAATCCGTAATCCAACTAGGCCACTCAGGAACCCAAGACTCCCCCATGAGCTTATCTTCCGGGCCAATATCACGAATGACTCGGCACGGATTACCGGCTGCGAGTACCATGGGCGGAATATCTCTTGTCACAACACTGCCAGCACCAATTACTGCACCATGCCCAATCGTGACACCCGCAGTTACCGTGCAATTGCCACCAAGCCACACATGGTCTTGTATGGTGATCGCACCCCCGGTACACACCATGTATTGCCGCTCTACGGGGTCTAAGGCGTGATTGCCAGCAAAGAAGGAACACCATGGACCAACCATGACCTCATTGCCAAATGTCACCGGGGCCATATCAAGTACCGTCGTTCCTCGATTGAAGGTCACGCCATCTCCGACCTTGATTTTCGAGCCATATTGGACATGAAATGGCAGGAAAACCATTAAGCGCTCCCCCAGTTCACCAAGCAGGTCTGCCATCACTGCCTGCTTCTCCGCTGTTTGAAGTGGACGAAGCTGGTTGAGATCGTGACACTTCTCCGCCGCCTCCATCATCTCGTAATAGAGATCCGGGTCCTCAATAGGGCGGAAGGGCTGACCGCAGAGAATCTTATCTTCGATTTGCTCTCGAGAATCCATGGATACTCCTTTGTGCTTGAGAGGCGCGAGCCACAATACGAATTACGGTCAGCCACGCGGTTTGACCCTGACTAGTCGGAATACCCAGATTCTTAGCTCACACTTGGTGGCTTACAGGCCTTCGACTTAATTGTCAAGCATGCCATGCCTAATTATGGTATGCTCAACTTTGCAGCAACCTGCAGCGTCGCCGCCGATCAGCCAACCTGTGCAGCCCTCTCCTGCGGGGCGCTGTGCACGACCCGGTGCCGCTAGACATACATCATTTTCTAAGGATTAGTTGGCACTACCCCAGGCGCTTGCTCCGTGGACCACAATCCATCGTTCGCGGGCAATAATCGGTTTTCCTTCTGCGGTAGGAGAATCGGTGCGCCGTCTAATAGACCGTTGACGTATATCCAGGGATGAATCATGAAAGAAAACCCCACCACGGCAACCGCTAGCGGTGACCCCAGCGCCACCGCAGTCCCCTCAACCAGCGCCCACGCAAAAGGCCGCGACCTGGTGCTTGATGTCCAAGATCTGCGATGTAGCCTGGGAAAAGTCAAGAAGCGAACGGAAATCCTGCGCGGTGTGACCCTCGCCATTCCGCGCGGGGGCATCCTCGCCGTCCTAGGCGCCAATGGTGCCGGCAAGACAACCTTGGTCAATGTCCTTTCCACGCTGCTGCCCGCCACGGGCGGAACCGCCATCATCGATGGCCACAACTTAGCCACGGATCCTTCCAAGGTGCGCGCTTCCATCGCGCTGACCGGGCAATACGCCGCAGTGGATGAGGAGCTTACCGGCAAGGAAAACCTCATCTTCTTTGGCCGCCTGGCAGGGCTTAAAGCTAGCGATGCGAAGGCCCGCGCCGCGGAACTTCTTGAGCGCTTCGATCTGGTTGGCGCCGCCGACCGCCTGGTTTCGGCATACTCGGGCGGCATGCGCCGGCGGTTAGATATCGCCGCCTCCCTCACTGTCCCGCCCGCGCTGCTGTTCCTCGACGAGCCGACCACGGGCCTCGACCCCGCCGCGCGCAGCTCCGTGTGGGATACCGTCCGCGGGCTGGCGGCCGACGGCACCTCGATCCTGCTTACTACCCAATACCTGGAAGAAGCTGACCAGCTCGCAGACCGCGTCGCCGTGCTCGCCGGAGGCAAGGTGCTCGACGAAGGCACCCCCGCCGAGCTCAAGGACCGCTATGGCACCACGGTGTGCCTCATCACGATGTCTAGCCCGGACGATGCCGCACGCCTCACCCACACCTTGCAAGAACACCGCATCGACTGCCGCCAAGAGGACACCGTATTGCGCGTCGATGCGCCCGATGGCCACCGCACCCTAGTCCGGGCGCTGGCCTTGTGGGATGGCGACGACACCTCGGTCGCGGACGTCTCCTTGGTTCCGCCCTCCTTGGACGATGTCTACTTCGCTATCGCCGGGTCCGGCGACATCGCGCAGCAGGCTCCCCACACCGGTGGAGGCTCCCAGTGAACGCGCTCGGAGCAGTCGCTGCCTCGTGGCACCGCAATGTCCTGCGCACCGTCCGCAACAAGGCCGTAATGGTTTCCGCCGTGGCAATACCCAGCCTGTTCATGGTCATCTTTTACGCCACCTTCGCCAAGGCTTCGACGGAACTCGGCATCGATTACGCCGCCTTCCTCCTGCCCGCCGGCGTTATTCAGGCGATTGTGTTCGCCGCCGGGGGCTCCTCCTTGGCGATTACGCGTGACGCCGAAAACGGCATCCACGACCGCATCCGCGCCACCGGGACGCCCGCCTGGGCCACGGTCGTCGGCCGGCTGCTGGCAGATCTCACCCGCGCCGCGTGGTCGTGCAGCATCGTCGTCCTCACCACGATCCTGCTCGGTGCCCGCTACGCTGCCGGACCGGGTCGTATTATCCTTACCATCGCCCTTTTCGCCGCCCTCACCATCATCCTCTCCGCGTTTATCGATGGCTCCTGCCTGTTGGCCCCCAAGCCCACCTCGGCGTCCTTGCTCTTCCAAAACCTCGTGCTGGTCATGGTGATGTTCTCCACCGCATTCGTGCCTGCGGATGCGCTGCCCGGCGGCATTGGCCCCATCATCCGGCACGTACCGCTATCTCCCATCTTGGACACCGCCCGCAACCTACTAGGTGGCGCTGCCCTGGGGGCGCGCGGAGTCGAAGCACTGTGCTGGCTCATCGCCATGACCGTCGTTGGCGTATGGGGCTTTATCACCGCTTTCCAGGGGAGGAAACATGACTAACCACACCACCGCCACCGTGTCGCACGACACCACCTGGCTGTCCACTGTCGCCACGCATTTTGGAAGGCACCTGCGCGCCGCCCGCCGCGATAGCGCGGTAATTACCAATACCGTGGCTGGTCCCGTTTTGATGTTCCTGGTCATGCGGTGGCTGTTTGGCGACCTCATGGCGGCCTCGCAAGGCTCTGCCACGCTCGACGCGTTACCGCTTACCATCGCGCTCATCCTTTCCAGCGAACTGATGAATGGCACCTCCGCCGCCGCGCAGATAATTAAGGAACGCCAACGCGGTATCACCACCCGCATCGCGACCACGCGCTACGGCACCAGCCCGGAGATCTTCGGCCGCTGGTGTTTCGATTCCTTACGCAGCCTTATCTCCGGCTGCGCGGTGCTGCTGGCTTCCGTGGCTTCTGGCCTGCGTATTCACACGCTGGCCGGGTTTGGCTGGGTGCTGTTAGTCATCATCTTCGGCGCGGTGGTGGCCGCCTCGCTATCGGCCATGGTGGGCGCGATGTGCGCCATCCCGGAGGCCGCCATTGGCCCGGCCCCCATCATCATGGCGGCCATGGCACTTAACGGCGGCCTCGTGCCCGTGGAGCAATTCGCTGGTGTGGTTCAACCCATCGCCCGGTGGAATCCGCTTACCTTCGCCGCCCGCGCCGGCGCCGCCATCGACGGCACGCCAAGCGCCGAAATCCTTGCCACCGGCCAGCCCGGCACCGCAGTCTGGGCTTTCGTGGCCTGGATGGTAGCACTCACCGTAGTGCTGCTAGCCGCCGCAGCTGCGTTCCGCCGCCCCACCATGTCGTAAATAGCGCCGGTTAGCGCGACAGTGCTACTTGTCGCGCGGCGGCGTCCCCAGCGGCGCGGTAGCGCTACTTGCCGCGCAGGGCGCGCCGCCGCGATAAAGAGCTGCGAATCTTTACCCGCGGCCGCGCTAAGGCGGGTAGTGTCGCCGCCGGTTACCGGCAACCAGGCGGCCTCGCCCGGGGCTAGCTCCAGGTCGTTTACCGTGACCACACCAGAAGTAGCCAGGGCGATGGCCGGTCCGGGAAGCTGCGTGGAAACCGTGGTGCCGGCGGGCAAATCGTAGCGGGTCACCGCAAACTCCTGCACCGGCAGCGGGTACTCTACTACCGTCGCGGTGTTGGGCGCGGCATCGGCAACAGCGGCGCTCTCCGCGCCTGCACCATCGCCCAGGGAGGTGTTCCTATATAGTTTGTCAATTCCGTGGGTGAGTTTGTTGGGGGGTGTGAAGGGTTTCTGCTTTTCCTTGTGGATGTTGTTTTCGGGCACGGTGAGGAGCCGATTGGGCTTGCTGTGCAATCGGCTTGAGGTGAGGGTCTGTTGGTTCTAGGCTGCTGCGGCCTCCTGGACTGTGGAGATGTCTCGGTAGAGCTCGCCGTTTCGCATCATGGCGAAGAGAACGTTGAGGCGCCGGCGTGCGAGTGCGCCGACTGCGGCGTTGTGTCTTTTGCCTTCTTTGCGTTTTCGTTCATAGAATTGCCGGGAACGCTCGTGGAATCTGATCGATGCAAAAGACGATTGCCATAGGGCGTTCTTTAATTTTTTGTTGCCAGCCCGGTTAGGCGAATTCGACATGATAGACGTTCCTGACTGATTCGTCCGCGGTGATAGCCCTGCATAGGATGCTAGGTGCGCTGCATCGGGGAAGTCGGACATATCGCCAACAGTCATGAGGATCTGCGCTGCGCTACGCGGGCCGATACCAGGCATGGATAAAAGAATCTCGGTCTGCGGAATGTCCTGAATCAGCTTGAGTACCTGCGCTTCGATTTCTTTACGATGCTCGAGTTTGGTTAGTGCATCTGTGGCGGACATTGCTACGCCAAGTTCGGCGTATTCTGCGCCGGCAATGGATACGGTCTGTTCGTGGATGGCAGCAAGCATGGCATCGATGACAGGCTCAGGGGACCTGACCCCCATGTGGTGGACACCTGATATCCAGCCCAGTCGAGCTGGGAAGAAAGGTAATCTACCACCATGTCCAGGTACTCCGAACAGTTCAAACGCGATGCCGTAGCCCTCTATGAGAACAACGAGGATCTCTCGCTGAACTCAGCATCAGCTGAGCTCGGTATCAACCGTGCCTCGCTACATTCTTGGGTCAAAAAGTACGGCACTGGCAAACGTGCCCGCACGAAGGCCGTGCACGATCAAGCCCAAGCGGCGAATGATTCTGCGCGAATCCGTCAGCTGGAAAAAGAAGTCTCTAAGCTGCGCGAAGAACGCGACATCCTGCGTAAGGCCGCGAAATATTTTGCCGAAGAGACTCACTGGTGATCCGCTTCCAGTTTGTCGATGACCACCGAACCGAGTACTCGGTTAAGCGGATGTGCGATGTGTTAAAGCTGAATCGTTCCTCGTTTTACAAGTGGGTGAGCACCCGTAAAAAACGCAGGTTAAAGATGTATTCTGATGCCGTTATTGGTGCAAGAATCAAGACCATCTTCGATGATAAGCACGGGCTTTATGGTGCTAAACGCATCGCCGCAAGCCTCAAGGAGGACACGACGTATATCCCGATCAATCACAAGAAAGTTGCACGCATCATGAAATCCATGGGGTTAAAAGGCTTTAGCAAACGGCGTCGATGCATTACTACCAGGCGTAAGCCTGGTCACCGTGTCATGCCAGATCTAGTAGGCCGCAAGTTCACAGCTGGCGAGCCAAATCGTGTGTATGTCGGTGACATTACTTACCTGCCGTGTAGGGGAGGCAAAAACATGTACCTTGCCACAGTCATTGACACGTATTCACGTAAACTTGCAGGTTATGCACTCGCAGACCACATGCGGGTCTCACTAGTTATCGATGCTCTAGCCCACGCACACGGCGTGCGCGGCAGTCTTGACGGGACTATTTTCCATTCCGATCACGGCAGCGTGTACACCTCACAAGCCTTTAGGAACTACTGCTCGTCGTTAGGTGTGCGCCAGTCCATGGGCGCAGTTGGAACGAGTGCCGATAATGCCCTGGCAGAATCCTTTAACGCCACCTTAAAGCGGGAAGTGCTGCGTGATCGGAAAGTCTTTGACAACCCAATTAGCTGTCGTCAAGAGGTCTTCCGGTGGTGCATGCGCTACAACACGCGCAGGCGGCACTCCTGGTGCAATCTCGTAGCTCCTGATGTCTTTGAAGCCGAGACTTCGGCTATACTGACCACAGCAGCATAGCTAGCCCCCGATGTGTCCACTTTCCGGGGGTCGGGCCCTTCAATCCTTCCCTAGCAGAGATAGGAAATAAACCCAGGACTCTTCACAGTGTGTAGGAGTCCTCAACTACCGAAAACCCTCGACAGCAAACGGTGATACATCGACACGTCCTCCGGGTTCGTCGATGGAACAATCCGCGACCTGCTCGTCGACTGAGCATCTACGCTTGGCAGAACCACCGTATCTTGCGGCAAATCGACCGCAGCTGCCCCCACCTTGACAACAGTCACCTTCCTGGACTGTGCCAGCTCCGTCAGGTGGTGACCCGGCTGGTACAGCCACCCATGCTGTTCATGGTGTCTATCAGCCACCAACAGCACATGATCCGCCATAGCTGTGCCCGCGGCAATGGTCTCCCCGGCACACGTGTAAGGCAAGTTCACCACAACAATTGGCCACCTGTGCTGGGCACGACTAACCACAGTATCCAGTACATCAGCAGCCATCTGCCCCTGAGTACCTTGCGAAGCAGTCAACAGCGGGACTGCCCCGGAGCTATCCGCAAAGTTTTCCATCTTCTTGCGGGTCAGATCCAGCGGTTCCGTCGCCGCCAGCCCAAGAACGTCTCCCGCTGCCCACGCACCCAACGGTCCCCGCATTGGCTGAGCTTGCACATCTGCGTCCAGGACCACCATCGGTAGTTCAGAAACCTCTTCGGCAATCATGGAAACCAAAGCGGTCACAGGCGAAGTCAGCATTCGGTTGTCAATGGAAGCCACTGCGATAACCATCGGCCTAGATGTGTCGACTGAAGAAAACCTCCGTGCCTGTGCAACACGCGAAGCCCACACAGCCCTGCCGAAAACGCTACGCCCCGAGACCAGCGAGCCCGAACCTCCACTTCGTGCAGCGTTAGCTACCTTTGGGGAATTCATCTAGCGATCTCTTCCATTCTGCCTAGAGCAAATCAAACACATCTGTGGGGGACACACAGTGCAAATTGCACAACACACATTAGTATAGGACGGGTTATACGTAGAGAAGTTGTCGGTAACAAAGAGTGAAGTACACGAGGAGTGCGTAGTGTCAACCAACCAGCCATCCCACGAAGGACTGCCCTCTTGGCTCCAGTTCACTGGTGATGGTGCGCCAGCACAACCAGCCACCCCACCACAACAACCTTCTCAGCCCCAAGAGCCGCCCGCTGCAGAGTCTCCTGCGTCCTCCCCTTCTTTTAATGAAGGTCAGCATCGAGTCCCTGCGGCGCCTCAGCAAGCTCACGAATCCAAGCCTCAGCAAGGTCACCGAGCCAACCAAGAGGAAAGTGATTCCGCAGAGAATCCTAAGCCTCCCCGGGGAACAGCACCGCAGGGCACTGCCCCGCAAGGCTCTCCCGCTTCATCTGGAGCTCCTCAGCAGGCCCAGCCACAGCAAGCCCACCCACAGCAGGCCCAGCCCCAACCGCAGCAGGCCCCGTATCACGGTAAGCACCATGTACCGTCCGAATATGACTTAAAGCCACCGCCGGCACTGGACCAGACAAACCTGGTCAATGCCGTCAAGAAGGCACCGCGCAGTGGATGGCGCAAAATGCTTTACAACGTCACCGGTGGGCACTGGAACGTTGGTGACTCCCAGCAAGATCTTGAACACGATCAGCTTCTGGAAAAAATTCGCCGTCCACTGCGTGGCGACTACCGCATCGCGGTGATGTCCCTTAAGGGTGGCGTGGGCAAAACCACCACCACCGTGGCATTGGGTGGCGTTTTCTCTTCCATCCGACACGACCGCGTCATCGCCATCGATGCCAACCCGGACCTCGGCACCCTAGCACAGCGTGTGGCTGCCCCCGGTCCGGCGACGATCCGCGACCTCCTCAACGCAGAAGACACATCAAAATACGCCTCCATTCGCCAGTTCACTACCCAGGCCAAGTCTCGCTTGGAAGTTATCGGCTCGGAGCGCGATCCCGCCGTGTCCGAATCCTTCAGTGATGAGGACTACCGCCACGCGGTCGACATTCTGCAGCACCACTACAACGTGATGCTCACTGACTGCGGAACAGGGCTGATGCACTCCGCAATGTCCGGTGTGTTGGAGCTGGCCAATTCCTTGGTGCTCGTCACCTCTCCTGCCCTTGACGGCGCTCAATCAGCCTCCGCCACTTTGGACTGGCTTAACCTGCACGGCTACGAACAACTCGCAGCAAACTCTGTAGTGGTTGTCTCTGCGGCACACCCTGAAAATGCGACGATTGATATGGACCAGTTGATTGCACACTTCCGTAGCCGCACCCGCGCAGTGCACGTCATTCCATTCGACCGCCACCTCTCCGAAGGCGCAACGGTTGATCTTGACCGCATCAGCAAGGAAACCAAGCAGGCTTACATGGAACTAGCAGCAATTGTTGCGGAGGACTTTGATTCGTGGCACCGTCACGCAGCTTCGTAGGCCGAGGGGTGGCCGCGCTGGGCGTCGGGTTCCTTGCTTCAACAACCCTAGCCAGCTGCGCCGATCGCCTAGAACCACCTGTGCCAGAGCAACACGCCCAAGTGGATACCATGAAGCAGTGGGCTACCGAGCGTGCCGAGCCCTACCACATCCCCGAACGCGCGCTTCAGGCATACGCATACGCCGCCTACAACGTGGAACAGGAACAAGGCTGCGCCGTCGGCTGGCAAACACTTGCTGCATTGGGTGATGTGCTGACCCAACATGGGCAAGTGAACTCCACCACCATCGACGAAGATGGCGTGACCTCGAAGCCTATACGCGCCGTTGCGCCTGCCGCCGGTGGCAAAAAGTCCGTGCCCGATACCGACGGAGGAGACATCGACGGCGATTCCACGAAGGACATCCCGGTGGGACCAATGCAACTCATGCCGTCGCGCTGGGAGCAATATGGCACTGCCGCTGAGCCTGGCAACGCGCCAAATCCGGACAACATCGACGACGCCGCCCTAACCACCGCGAAAATCACTTGTAGCGCGGGCGACCTCACCAGCCCAGAAGGGTGGACCACAGCAGTCTCGGAATTCAACCCCAGCCCAGTGTTCTTGAAGGCTGTGCACAAAAAGGCCAAGGAGTATTCACGCTAATGAGGAAAACTCACACCGCAAGCGCGCTGCTCTTGATTTCGCTTGCAGGCACGCTAGCTGCATGCGAATCGCCAGGTCATGCCAAAGAGCAGACCGTGAATGATGAAGTTCCACCACTGGGCAAAGTGCCTGAGCTGCCTGAAGAGGTGACGGCACCGAGCACAAAGTCTGAAACTCCCAAGCCCGCACCCCCGCCGGCCCCAGCTCCGGAGCCAGAGACGGTAACAGAAACTGCTCCGCCTCCTTCTAAGCCCCCTGCGAAACCGGCACCCAGGCCTCCCAGGGCGCCAGCACCCAGGCCGCCTGCGAATGATTCACCAGAGATCCGCATCCAACTCCCACCAGAGCTGAAGCCATACCTTTAAGCCAGGCGCCCAGCTGAAAGGAGCTCCCAATGTCTATCCAACAGCCCGACGCAGCTCAGAGCGCGCCTGCGGCTTCTTCTACGTCGTCTCCCCCGTCGGCCGCCTCTCCAGCTAAGAAGGACCATCGCGCTGCCGTGCAGGCGCACAAGCTGCGCATGGATATCGCAGGCAAAGCGATCCGGCATGGCGAAATTCAACCGAGTGTGACGCCGCGAACCGTGAAGATCCTCATGGGCTCGGCCATTATCGCAGCCGTCATGCTTGTAGTTACGATCGGCGCCGCCACCGTCATTCAGATGCTGTAGCCAAAGCCGCACCTACGAAAACAAAAAGGCACCCACCGAAGTGGGTGCCTTTAAATGTTCCTAGCGCGCGGACCTAGCTGATTAAGCAGCGGTCCCCGCTAGCGGTGTCGAGTGGTTTACTCGCCGCCGGCCAGCTTCTCGCGCAGAGCAGCCAGCTGCTCGTCGGAAGCCAGGGTGCCAGCGTCCTGAGCCGGCGCCTCGGAGGAAGCCGGTGCGGACTCGGTCTGGGTCTCGGAGGAGTAGCCGCCCTCGCCGTTTGCAGCGGCCTCGGCAGCTGCGGCGCGGTTGCGCTCGATCTGAGCGGTGTGCAGGCGGTGGCGACGCTCGGACTCTGCGTAGCGCTCCTCCCATGCCTGACGCTGCTCGTCGTAGCCCTCGAGCCACTCGTTGGTCTCCGGGTCGAAGCCCTCCGGGAAGATGTAGTTGCCCTGCTCGTCGTAGGAGTCAGCCATGCCGTACTTGGACGGGTCGAACTCCTCGGTGTAGTCCTCATCAGCCTGCTTCAGGGACAGGGAGATGCGGCGACGCTCCAGGTCGATGTCGATGACCTTGACCATTGCGTCCTGGCCAACGCCAACAACCTGATCCGGAACCTCGACGTGGCGCTCGGCCAGCTCGGAGATGTGAACCAGGCCCTCGATGCCCTCCTCGACGCGGACGAATGCGCCGAACGGAACCAGCTTGGTGACCTTGCCCGGCACGATCTGGCCGATGGCGTGGGTGCGTGCGAATACGCGCCACGGGTCCTCCTGGGTTGCCTTCAGGGACAGGGACACGCGCTCGCGGTCCAGATCCACATCCAGAACCTCGACGGTGACCTCGTCGCCGACTGCGACAACCTCGGACGGGTGGTCGATGTGCTTCCAGGACAGCTGGGAGACGTGAACCAGGCCGTCGACACCGCCGAGATCGACGAATGCGCCGAAGTTGACGATGGAGGAGACAACGCCCTTGCGGACCTGGCCCTTCTGCAGCTGGTGCAGGAACTCGGAGCGGACCTCGGACTGGGTCTGCTCGAGCCATGCGCGGCGGGACAGCACAACGTTGTTGCGGTGCTTGTCCAGCTCGATGATCTTGGCCTCGATCTCCTGGCCGATGTAGGGCTGCAGGTCGCGGACGCGGCGCATCTCCACCAGGGAGGCGGGCAGGAAGCCGCGCAGGCCGATGTCCAGGATCAGGCCGCCCTTGACGACCTCGATGACGGTACCGGTAACCGGCTCCTCGTTCTTCTTGAGCTCCTCGATCGTGCCCCAAGCGCGCTCGTACTGTGCACGCTTCTTGGACAGGATCAGGCGGCCTTCCTTGTCTTCCTTGGTGAGAACCAGAGCGTCGATCTCGTCGCCGACCTCAACAACCTCACCCGGGTCAACGTCGTGCTTGATCGACAGCTCGCGGGAAGGGATGACACCCTCCGTCTTGTATCCGATGTCCAGCAGGACCTCGTCGTGATCGACCTTGACGACGGTGCCCTCGACAATGTCACCATCGTTGAAGTACTTGATGGTGGAGTCGACGGCAGCGAGGAAATCCTCAGCGGAGCCAATGTCGTTAATGGCTACCTGAGGGACGTTGTTGGTGGGCATATGTTGAATGTCTTTCGGAACGAATAGAAATAGAAGATGGACAGTTACTCTAGTTCTGCAAACCCTTCTTTTTGACGCCACCACCAGCGTCAATTACCTGGCGGGGAACCTCTTGGTGCTCCACGTGGGGCGTCCCAAAGAATAAAAGAGAGGGCGCACAACGGGCATAACGCTACACGACCACAGTGAACAGCGCAAACATGCACTTTCGGCCGCGAGTTGAGGCGGGGTTGTCCGGGGCGTGCAGTACGATGGTGCGCGATGAAGATACTGCAAATACTAATAAATATGGTCCGTGGTGGCTTGATCGGTTTGGCCGAGCTCGTGCCGGGCGTTTCCGGCGGCACGATTGCGCTGGTCACCGGCGTTTACGAGCGCGTACTGCACCAGGCGAACCTCTTCCTGGATGCGACGAAGAAGCTGCCGAAGGATCGTAAGGCCGCGTTTGCCCAGTACAAGGCGCTGGACTGGATGCTGCTACTGCCGATGGTGGTAGGCATGGGCGCCGTGGTGCTGTCGCTTGCCGGCGTGATGGAGAGCTTCGTGACGGACAAGCCGGTCCACGCGCGCGCACTGTTCTTCGGTATGGTGCTGCTCTCCCTGAGCGTGCCGATTGGCATGACAGATAAGGAAGATGCCCGGCGCAGGTTGCCGATGGCGATCCTCGGCCTGGTTGTGGCTGCAGTAGCGACGTTCTTCCTGACGGGTCTGACCAGCTCCCCACAGTCTGACCCGAACCTGCTGTGGGTATTCGTAGCCGCGGCGATCGCGGTGTGTGCGCTGGTGCTGCCGGGCGTATCGGGCAGTTTCTTCCTGCTAGCCGTGGGACTGTACTCCGCAACGATGGCAGCGGTGGACGATAGGAACCTGGTTTACCTGGGCGTGTTCTTCCTGGGCGCACTGACCGGCATTGTATGCTTCGTGCGCCTGCTGGAGTACCTGCTTAACAACCACCGCACCATCACCCTGTTCGTGATGACGGGCCTGATGCTGGGCTCCCTGCGTGCGCTGTGGCCGTGGCAGGACGGGGACGCGAACCTGCAGGCGCCGGGCGAACACCTGGGCGCCGCCATCGGCCTGTTCCTGCTGGGCGCGGTGATCGTCGTGGCAATGCTGGCGGCCGAGAAGGCCTCGAGCGCAAAGGCCAACGCTAGCTAACCCGGCTGGCGCGCGACTAGTGCGCTGCCAGATCCCAGTTATCGCCCGTGCCGGCGGAGACATCCAGCGGTACGCGCAGCTGGGCGGCGGCGTCCATTTCCCGCTCGACTAGCTCGGTAATCTGCTCCAGCTCGCCGGGCGCGACCTCCACCACGAGTTCATCGTGGACCTGCAACAGCACGCGGGAAGCCAGCTGCTGGCGGGTGATCTCCCGATCCACGCGCAGCATGGCCAGCTTGATGATGTCCGCAGCCGTGCCCTGGATCGGCGCATTGAGGGCGGCGCGCTCGGCATTCTCCCTGGCCACACGGTTAGAAGAGTTCAGCTCCGGCAAGTAACGGCGGCGGCCGTAGAGAGTCTCCGTGTAGCCGGTCTCCTTAGCGACCTCCACCACGTGGTCCAGGTAGCGCTTCACACCGCCGAAGCGCTCGAAGTAGTTGTCCATGATCTTCTTCGCCTCCCCCGCGCTGATCTTCAGCTGCTGGGATAGGCCAAAGGCGGACAGGCCATAGACCAGGCCATAGCTCAGTGCCTTCACGCGGCGGCGTAGTTCCGGGGTGACCTCATCGACCGGGACGTCGAACACGCGCGAGCCGACGTAGTTGTGCAGATCCTCGCCGCTGGCGTAGGCCTCGATCAGGCCCGCATCCTCCGACAGGTGCGCCATCACACGCATCTCGATCTGGGAGTAGTCGGCGGTCAGCAGCGTTTCGTAGCCCTCCCCGACCGTGAACGCGGCGCGGATCTTACGGCCGGCGTCGGTGCGCACGGGGATGTTCTGCAGGTTCGGGTCGGAGGAAGACAGGCGACCCGTCGCCGCACCCTTCTGGTTGAAGGTGGTGTGGATGCGCCCGTCGTCGCCCACGGCCTCGATCAGTCCGTCGATGGTGGACTTCATCTTTTGGTACTCGCGGTGGGCCATGAGGTGGCCGAGGAACGGGTGGTTGGACTGGGCTGCCAGCTTCTCCAACTCCGCGGCGGCCGTGGAATACCCGGTCTTGGTCTTCTTCGTCTTCGGCAGGTCGAAGGTCTCGAAGAGGACCTTCTGTAGCTGCTTCGGGGAGGAAAGGTTGAGCTCCGGCTCCCCCGCCAGTTCGCGGGCGGCGGCGATCTCCTCGTTAAGGCGTGCGCCGTAATCGTCGGAGAGCTCCTGTAGCGCTGCGTCGTCCACGGCAATGCCCGCGTGTTCCATGGCCGCGAGGATCAGGGCCAGGGGAACTTCCAGGTCAAAGTACAGTTCGGCCTGGCCGGCGGCCTCGATCTCTGGGGTGAGGGCCTTCACCAGTTCGGCGACAGCCTGGGCGCGCTCGGGGCCGGTGGCATCCGCCGAAAGTTCGTGACCCACGTGGCGCTGCACCACGTCCGCCAGGCCGAGAGTGCGCACGTCGGGGCGCAGCAGATACGCCGCCAGGGACGTGTCATGCTCAACTCCGTCAAGCTTTAGGCCTTGATTCTGTAGCGCGTGATACGCCTGCTTGGAGTCGTGCAGCCACTTCGTGACCTGCGGGTTGGCCAGCCACTCTGCCAGCGCCTTCTCATCCTTCGGGTCTACGTCAGCGAGGTCTTGAACGATGGCGACATTATCGCGGTCCAGCAGGGTCAGCTGCTCGCCATCCACCTCCACCACCGTGCCACGGGTACGTTTCTTCAGCCACGCGCCCAACTTTCCCGGCTTCGGCTCCTCCACAGTGACGGGCACCGCGGCACTGTCGGCGAACTCCACGCCCATGATCTTGAATGCCCTATTGCGCAGCCCCGTGCCAAATTGCAGCTCCTCGAACATGCCCAGCGCTTCGTTGGGATCGATGTCTCGGGGACTGAGGGCGTCCATACCATCGACGAGCTTAAGATCCCGCACCATCTCCGTAATGTCGCGCGCGAGCACCACATTGTCGATGTTTTCGCGCAGGTTGGCGCCGACCTTCCCGCCGATGTCGTCCATGTTGTCGATCACACCCTGCAGGCTGCCGTACTTGGCGATCCACTTCTGCGCGGTCTTCGGGCCAACGCCGGGCACGCCAGGCATGTTGTCGGAGGTATCGCCGCGCAGCGCCGCGAGGTCTGGGTACTGGGTGGGGGTCACGCCGTACTTCTCTTCGACGGCCTGCGGAGTAAAACGATGCAGCTCAGAGACGCCCTTGAGCGTGTACAGCACCGTCACATCCTCGGTGACCAGCTGCAGCGAATCGCGATCGCCGGTGCAGATCAGGACGTCCATGCCGTCCTTCGCTCCCTCTGTGGCTAGGGTCGCGATGATGTCGTCGGCCTCGTAGGACTCTTTATCTAGGGTCGTGACGCCCAACGCTTCGAGCGTGCGACGAATCAGCTCGATCTGGCCCTTGAACTCCTCAGGCGTGCTCGGGCGCTGCGCCTTGTACTCCGGGAAGGATTCCTCGCGGAATGTGGGGCCGGACAGGTCAAACGCGGCGGCTACATGGGTGGGCTGTTCCTTATCCATAAGAGTGAGGAACATGCCGAGAAAGCCATACACCGCGTTGGTGTGCTGGCCACCGACGGTGGAAAAATTGGCTGCGGGCAGGGCATAGAAGGCGCGGAACGCCAACGAGTGCCCATCGAGAAGAAGGAGTTTAGCCATGCGCTCAACTTTAACGGAGTGCGGTTTTGGTTGGCTGAAAGGCCGTGGCGTATTATGCTCCGGTAAGCACTTATCGCCCCAGTAGCCCAATTGGCAGAGGCAACGGATTCAAAACCCGTCCAGTGTGAGTTCGAGTCTCACCTGGGGCACAATTTCAACCGGCGAGGCGCCGCCATTGAATATGTCTCGGGGCTTATGTGGTCGCGGAGGGTTCGAAGCTTTTACATTCAGCTTCTAACCGGTCGGGTGCAAAACTTGGTTATCCGAATGCTCAGCTAACTTCCCCCACGAGCACCTTTACCACCGGCAAGTGCGTCACCACAACAGATTCCGAGACACTGATACCCCCTGCCTCGGACGCGCTACCCTCAGCTCAGGACTCCAGGAATTCAGCTAAGCCTCCTCATGAGGCGGGTTAGGTCAGTCGCTAGCTAGACAAGCAAAGACGAGGGTATTGGTCCATTCTCCTTTGCTATACCAGTCCTGGATATGGCGAGCCTCCAAGCGCATCTCAACCCGCTTGGCTAATGCCGCAGAGCCAGCATTACGATCATCCATCTGTGCAGTGATCCGATGCAGGTGATAGTGATGGAACCCTAGGTTGAGAACTCCTTGGACGGCTTCTGTTGCGAACCCTCGCCCGCCATATTCTGGATCCAGTACCCAACCAATTTCTGCTTGGCCACGAGTTCGGTCAGTCAGCCATAATGCGACATCACCGATTGCACGGCCGTTGTATTCGACAACGAGAGCCAGTGCGCCACTGGAAGACCCGAGTCCGGTTTTTGCGATTCGATGGGTGAGATTCTTGCCCGTGTCCTCGGAAGTCCAAGGGACGTCAAGCAAGTATCTAGCGACCTCTGGACGAGAATAGAGAGCTTGCAGCCACACATGGTCTCCTGGTAAATGCAGCCTGAGCTGCAATCATTCAGTGTGCAGCGGAAAAATTGGATCTGGATAGAGTTTACGGTGGTAGTGAATCAGATCTTCCCGAATGCCGGCTGGCGTTGTGCCGGTCTTGCGAAACATTTCCACAAAACCGGCATTAACCAGACACTGTTGAGACGCTTCATTAGTAGTGACAGTACGAGCAGTCAGAGCCTTCAGTCCAGACTCCCGAGCGAGTTCAACCGCCAGTTCAATACCGCGAGAGGCATGGCCACAGCCTCGCCAATCAGGTGCAATCCAAAAACCCACTTCTGCCGATTCAGCACTGACGTCGAAGATCACAATGGAGCCAACAAACTCGTCCGATTCAACATCCGCGAGAGTGAGCACAGCCAAACTGCCATCGACTAATCCGGGTTCCACTACTTCTCGGATCATGGTCTGTACCGATGTAGGTGTGTATTTAGGCTCCGGAAGATGCCCGAACCTACGTACCGTCTCATCTTCCGTACCAGCGGCATACGCCGCCGCATCCGCATTCGTCATACGCCGTAAACAGGTGTCGCCTGATGAAAGGGGAAGTATCGAAGGCTTCAACATGTCACTAACCTAACATAGATCGCATAGCTAACTGAAGGATGTTCGGATAGTCTGGAGCAGTGAGCTATTGGGACCACCGCAAGCCTGTGCAACGCAATCGAGCAGTAGATGTCGCCGAAATCGCTCGCGCATCGGTCACACTGCTGGATAACGGAGGCCTCCGCGCATTGACACTGCGCGCGGCGGCACAGTCCATACACGTGGCTCCCGCAAGTTTGTACTCGCGGGTCCGCTCGGTAGACGATCTCTACGACCTTGCCTTAGATATCGCCTTGGCAGAAGATTCGACCATGCAAGAGGCGATCAACGAAGCAAGTCTCACTGATCTCATGATGGAGTTTTTTCGTCACCTAACTTCTCACCACTGGGCAGGTCATGTGATTGCAATGCGCGCCCCACGCGGCCCTGCCTACATGAGTCTTTCTGAGCGCATGTGTGTTCTACTCGAGCAGGCCGGTGTAGAAGATCCGTTGGGTTCGGCATACCGCCTATCGAACCTAGTGATAGGAAGTGCACTCACCGCCCCCATGGCTTCTAATGAGAGACACTCTCCGATTGACGCTGACCAAGCCCCGACATACGCTCGCCTACATTCCGACCACCACATTAGCCCGGAGGCAATCCTCACAGACGGCATCAACGGCATTCTCGCTCACACGAACAGCGGTATAGCGTCGATGTGATGACCTACTGAGTGTGGGCGAGCAAAGACGGTCAGGCACGTACTTTCGATACGTTGAGCCGCCGCCAATGTCACAAAGTAATGGCGTCGATTCTCGGGCTGCGTCAGCTAAAGCCACCTCAAACGCGCCTTTGCCCCATTACGTAATTAGGTGCTCCATCCGAGGGGTCCGAAGATTCATAGCCTGTTCCCTCGTATTGGGGCGGGCTATGTTTGTTTCCGTTCCTTCATTTGGAGGAACAAACGTCGCTGGCTTCGGTATGGCTAATTCCTGTCCCTGTCTGGAAATAATCCAGGGAGATGCCACCGAAGGCAGGGACATACTCCAACTGCTTATAGGAACCCGACCACGCGACATAACAGCGTGAAGTCTCAAAGTAATCTGGATACCAGTGCACGGTATGGATGACCACCCCCAACTATGTCTTTGGGATCCTGAAGCGCTTCCCTACTTCTTGAAAAGACTCAGCAGCATGAACCTTCGGAAATCACTTGTAGCTACCCTCGCAATCCCTCTACTCGGTCTAGCCGCCTGCTCCCAGCATGAGGACGCTCCCAACTCGGGTAACTCTTCCTCCACGAACAATTCATCTTCCGAGACAACGAAGGAAACTAAAACTACCCCTGCGAAGGAAGCTTCACCATCGTCTTCTTCACAGGCAGCTTCCACCACGACCGCGTCCCAACCAACCGCTGCAGGAACCTACGTCGTTGAATGTTTGCCCGGCACCCCTGGGCCTTCCCGCATGTCGGACGGCACGGTCCGGAACACGGAGTATTGCGGCAACCAACCCGGAGCTGCCGAGATTCTTGAAGCGGAGCGCAATGCAGGTCTCAACCCTTCTGAAATCCCCTATGCAAACGGTGGAACCTGCCCTGCTTACAAGTGCGGATACGGAATTGCACCCGACGGAACCCCGAACCGCAGCAGTGGCGAAATCCAATTCGAATATGGCTGCCGTGAGGGGTACATCGATCCTCAGCAGTGCGCGGAGGCCGGAAACTAAGAGCCATCTCGCCCTGATCGGATAGGTCACCGTTCGCGTCGTTGAGGTGAGGGCGTCAAAAAGAAACAACATTTCACCCCCGACATGCCATAGGTCACAGCTTACCCATCGGAAGCACATAATCTCCGTTAGTATGAGTCGCGGAGAATACCCGCAGTCCTTTCTTAAGGGCTGTTAAGTTACATACTCGCGACATTAGGAGAACCATGACGGAAGAGAACTTCGGTTCCAACGGTCCCGTGAACCCCGCCAACAACGGCGCACCGCAGCAGCCCGAACAGCCGCAAGCTCAGGCCCAGGGCAACTGGGGACAGAACCCCTACGCACAGCCGAACCAGCAGCCCCAGCAGGACTGGAACCAGCAGGCCGCGCCGCAGCAGCAGGGACAGAACGCCTACGGTGCTCCACAGAACGCGCAGAACGGCTACCAGAACCAGCAGGGCTTCAACGGACAGAACGGCCAGGCCGGACAGTTCGACATTAAGCAGTACCTCGACTTCTCGAACAAGTCCGTGCTGTGGCTGGTACTTGCGGCGGCTTCCGCGCTAATCAGCTTTATCGGCAGCTTCATGACCTGGGGCAAGGTTACGGTTCCTTTCTATGGAACCATCACGGTGTCCGGCACTGACGGCGGTGACGGTATCCTCACCATGTTCCTTTCCCTCATCGTCATCGGCGGAATTGCAGCCTTCCTGTTCGTCGAGCAATTGATCAAGCAGTGGTGGCGCGGCATTCCGGTGATCGTTATCGGCGCTGTCCTCCTTCTAATCGCCATCATCGACTGGGCTAACATCGGCTCGAAGGCTGGCAAAGTGAACGACGACTCCGTTGAGGTCAGCGTTGGTGCTGGCCTGATCTTTATCCTCATTGCATCCATCGCAATCATTGTCTTTGGCGTGCTTGCCCTCCTGAACGACAAGAAGCTGGCTCCGTCCGCTCCGCAGGCAGCATTCGGCCAGCAGGGTTACGGTCAGCAGCCGCAGCAGGGTTACGGTCAGCAGCAGGGTTACGGCCAGCAGCCACAGCAGAACGGCTTTGACCAGAACAATTACGGTCAGCAGCCACAGCAGGGTTACGGTCAGCAGCCACAGCAGAACAGCTTTGGCCAGAACAATTACGGTCAGAACGACTACGGTCAGCCGAACCAGCAGTAAGGTTTAGCTTTAGCCGGAAAGCTCCCGCTCCTCCCTTCAGAGGATGCAGCGGGAGCTTTTTCGTTCTTTACCCCCACTCCACCCGCTACTAAAAGCAAACGGGAACCGATTCTGCCAAGCATGCGACTAATGAAGCATGTCTCGCAGAATTATTCGCAGAGTCCATACTCTTGCAGGACTCTTCATCGCACCCCTCATCCTCGTAGCCACCCTGTCTGGCTTCTTCTACGCCCTCGCGCCCACTATCGAAAGTTGGGTGTACGACGGAGAACTCACGGCAACATCCTCCAGCCAGGCGCAGCCCGTAGCTAAGCAAATCGAAGCTGCCAAGCGCATCCACCCCGACCTAGAGGTCGCTAAGGTGCAGATTCCCGACGAGGAAGGCAAGACCACTCGCGTGCTCTTTGCCGACCCGACACTGCCCTCGGAAAGCTACACTCGAGCAGTTTTCGTCGATCCGGGTGATCTGCACATCACCGGCGAACTGACTCAGTACGGCAGCGCTGCCTCCCTACCGTTCCGTGCATGGCTATCCGAAGGCCACCGCAACCTGTGGCTGGACACGCCGGGCCGAATCTACTCCGAAGCCGCCGCGACGTGGCTTGGCCCCATGGCCGTCACCGGCGTGGCCATGTGGTGGTTCATGCGCAAGCAGAAGAACCAACGCGCACCCAAGAAGAAGTCTCGACGCCAGGCAATGAAGCGCCACACCCTCATCGGACTGGTAGCCGCACCGGGGCTGATCTTCCTGTGTATCTCCGGTCTGACGTGGTCCCACTTCGCCGGTGACAACATTGCACTCGTACGCGAAGAGCTGAACTGGATCGCACCCAAGCCGAACACGAACATCAACGGCGAACAGTCGACGCAAGACAGCGGTTCTGGTCACGGCGAGCACGCAGGTCACGCAGGCCACGGCGAGCACGCAGGTCACGGCGGCGCAGCAGCGTCCGAAGTGGACTTCGGTCAGGCCGATACCGTCCTGCAGGTTGGCCGTGACGAAGGGTTGACCGGCACGCTGCAGCTGGTTCCCCCGAGCAAACCTGGCCAGGCATGGACAGTCAGTGAGCCCCGACAGGCTTACAAGATGTACAACGACGCAATCACGGTAAATGGCGAAAACGGCGATGTTGTCGACCGCCTCCCCTTCAAGTCGTGGCCGATCGCAGCCCAACTGACCAGCTGGATTATCCAGCTACACATGGGCACCCTGTTCGGCCTGACCAGCCAGATCGCGCTGGCGCTGCTGGCGCTGAGCATCGGTGCGCTGATTGTTTACGGCTACATCATGTGGTGGCGCCGACGTGGCGGAAAGAACTCCGGCGCCCGCGTGGATTTGAGCGCACTGACCTGGAAGCACTGGCTGGCACTGGCCGTCCTGCTCGGCGGATACAGCGTGTTGGCTCCGCTCTTTGCCGTAAGCGGTGCGATCCTGTTCGTCATCGCTTGGGCCCTGGACTTCCGCTCTAAGAACACACAGAAGAGCCCTAAGGTCATTCTTAAGGAGCCCAACGACGAGGAGAAAGAGCCGGTGACTGTCGACAGTCACTAACCATTCAGGAATATTCACATATTCCGATATAATCCACTCTATGAGAATAAGCCGCCCCCGCTCGCTGGTCCGTTCCGTGGCCGGCGGCACCCTCGCGATCCTTCTTTCAGCATCGCTGGCGGGATGTGTGACCAACGAAGAACTCGGCAATCCGGAAGGCTGGGAGGAAATCCTCCCAGCGAAGAATCCCCAGCTAGCCGCCCTTGTTCCCCCAGAGATTCAAGCAAGAGGGAAAATCACCGTCGGCACCAACCCGCCCTACGCGCCCAACGAGTTTAAAGACTCCGACGGCAACATCATCGGCTTCGAAATGGACCTCATCCGCGCCGCCGGCGCCATGATGGGCCTCGAAGTCGAAGTGAATCAAATGGACTTCAACCTGATTCTGCCCGCCCTCAGCGCAGGATCAGTCGACGTCGGAGCTACCGCCTTCACCGACACCGAAGAACGACAAAAAAACTACGACTTCGTCGACTTCTACAGCGCCGGTATCTCCTGGGCCACCCAACCGGGCAACGAAAACACTGTCGACCCCGACAACGCCTGCGGCCTGAAGGTCGCCGTCCAAAAGGGCACTTACTCCGACACGGACGAAGTACAGGGGCGCTCCGAAGAATGCGAGGCCCAGGGCAAACCCCCGATTGAAAAGCTCGTCTATGAAAAGGCCGACGCCGCCGCCACCGCAACCATCCTGAAAAAAGCGCAGGCGTACAGCTCTGACTCGCCGGTGATCGACTTCGCCATCGCCCGTTCTGAAGGCAAATTGGTGCGGGTTGGCGAACCTTTCGATACCGCCCCGTTCGGTATGGGCGTCAAAAAGAACAACCCGCTAGGAAAAGCGCTGGCCGCAACGTTGCAGACCATGATGAACGACGGCACCTACGAAGCGATCCTGAAGCAGTGGGGGCTAGAAGACGGTGGGCTTGACGCCGTGACGTTCAACCTCAAGCCGTACCAGCTGCCCCGCACGCTCCAAACGAAAGAAGGCACCAAGTGAGCACCCCAAACGCCTCAATCGCCTCTGACGCCACACAGCGCAGGCGCCCCACCGAGAACAAAGCGATCCCACTGCGCCACCCCGGTCGCTGGATCGCGGCGGTGATCCTCGCGGGGCTCGTGGTGTGGTTCATCATCTCCGCAGCCCAGAACGAGGCCTACCACTGGGATACCTACTTCCAATACCTGCTGGATACGCGCATCGCGAAGGCGGCAATGCACACCATCGCGCTGACAATCCTGGCGATGATCATCGGCGTAGTACTTGGCGCCATCGTTGCGGTGCTGCGCATGTCGCCGAACCCGGTGCTGCAGGGCGTGGCCTGGCTATTCCTGTGGATCTTCCGCGGCACACCCGTGTATGTGCAGCTGGTGTTCTGGGGTCTGCTGAGCTCCCTGTACCAATCCATCAACGTCGGTTTCGCCGAAATCAATCTTGAACAGGTACTACAGAACGCCTTCATGCTGGCAGTGCTGGGCCTGGGTCTGAACGAGGCCGCCTACATGGCCGAAATCGTCCGCGCCGGCATCCAAGCCGTGCCGGAGGGACAATCCGAGGCGTCAAAGGCCCTGGGCATGACCTGGGGCCAGAACATGCGCCGCACCGTGATGCCGCAGGCCATGCGCATCATTATCCCGCCGGCGGGCAACGAATTTATCTCGCTGCTGAAGACCACCTCTCTGGTCATCGCCGTGCCCTACGCCGCCGAGCTCTACGGCCGTGCGACCGACATCTCGAACTCACTGTTCCAGCCCGTTCCCCTGCTGCTGGTCGCCGCCACGTGGTACCTGGTGATCACCAGCATTCTGATGGTTGCCCAGTTCTACGTCGAGCGCTACTTCTCTCGCGGATCATCGCGCCAGCTCACGCAACGCCAGCTCGCCGCCCTTGCCGACGCCGAAGGCGTGCCCCCGCGCAACATCACCGTCGGGCCGAACGAAAAGAAGGACTAGTAACCACCATGTCTGACAACAACGCACCGATGATTGCCATCAAGAACGTGTGGAAGCGCTACGGCCGACTAGACGTTCTAAAAGGCATCGACCTGGAAGTCCCCCGCGGTGGCGTGACCTGCCTGATCGGCCCATCCGGTTCCGGCAAATCCACCCTACTACGCTGCGTGAACCACCTGGAGAAAGTAACCTCCGGGCGGATCGAAGTCGACGGCGAACTGATTGGCTACCGCGAAAAGAACGGCAACCTCTACGAGCTGACGCCGAAGCAAGCAGCGGCCCAGCGCGTGGACATCGGAATGGTGTTCCAACACTTCAACCTGTTCACCCATCGCACCGTGCTGGAGAACGTCATCGAAGCACCCGTGCAGGTGCGTGGCGAAAACAAGGACGACGCGATCGCACACGCCCGCAAGCTGCTGGACCAGGTGGGGCTCGCCCACAAGGCCGACGCCTACCCCGTGCAGCTCTCCGGCGGACAGCAGCAGCGCGTGGCCATCGCCCGCGCACTGGCAATGCGGCCGAAGCTGATGCTCTTCGACGAGCCAACCTCCGCCCTGGACCCGGAACTGGTCGGCGAAGTGCTCAACGTCATGCGCCGCCTGGCCGACGACGGCATGACGATGCTGGTGGTGACCCACGAGATGGGATTCGCCCGCGAAGTCGCCGACGAAGTTGCCTTCATGGATGGCGGTGTGATCGTGGAGCATGGCCCGTCCCAGGAAGTCATTGGAAATCCGCAGCACGAACGCACCCAAGAATTCCTATCGAGCCTGCTCTAGGGGTGAAAATGAGGGGGCGTCGATAAGAAGGGGAAGGGGTTGTCCGGGGCCGTGTGTAAGGTAAGCGGCGCTCGGACAAGAAGGGGGCAAAAATGGATGCCGACGAGATGCGGCGGATGTGTAATAGGGTCGACGCGGCGTATGCATACAGCGTGATCGACGACCCGACCGTGGCGCGGATACAAGCGCTGCGGAAGGCGGGGACGGCGGATGCGATAGTGTTCTCGCACGCGGCACAGATACTCGCAGTAATGAACATGCTCGGGCTGGCAGCGCTCAAAGCCGGAATGATCGGCGTGCGGCACCTAGAACAAGTGTGGCGGGTGCGGAAAACCTACGCAGCACAGCTGACAGAGCCCGACGATGCAGGGCACGCGATCATGGACATGGAACAGTTCAACCGCTACCTAGAAAAGCACGCGGTGGACTGCATCAGCGCACGCGAAGACGGACCGACGGCGAAGGAGCTAGGCGAATACCTGTGCGAAGTGATCGCGCGAGACTTCCCTACCCCCTTTGCCGAAGGAGAGAAGGCAGCGGCGGAGGAACGATCCGCGACGCGGGGATCCGTGACGACGCTGGGCGGAACCGCCGAGCTTTCCCGGTGGACGCTGAACATGCCTAAAGACCAATCGCAGCGCATGTGGGAAGCGGTGACGAAGAAAGCGAAGGCGCTGGCCGACGAGACAGACTGCGATCTGGCGCAAGCGCGGCTAGACGTAATCGCAGGGCTGATCAGCGGCGAAGAACCCAACACGGTGGTGCACGTGCACGTATTCCGGTGGGAAAACGGGCCAGGGTTCATCCCGGGAGTCGGCGCAATCAGCACTAAACAAGCCGATTACTACGAAGGGTTCGCCACGAAAGTCGATAGCGTGACAGTGCCGCCGGCCGTGGAGCAGTACACACCAAGCAGGGAAATGAAGGAATTCCTAGTCGGGCGGGACGGGACATGCCGATTCCCCGGTTGCGAACACCCCGCACCAATGTGCGACAAAGACCACATCGTTCCGTACAACCATAAAACGCCCACGGACGGCGGACCGACGGATGTGCGGAACATGCAGTGCTTATGCCGCACCCACCACAACCTGAAAACCAACGGTCAGTGGCGGGCAAGCACCGACGACGGGGGCTGGACGATCAAGTGGGTGAACCACCACGGGGAGGAATTCACCACACACGCAAGGGGGGTTATACCGAAGCCACAGTGACGTGCCACGGAACGCGGGGCGTGCCAGGATCGTCCTGGACCTGGCGCAGGATCGGCTCGGCGGGCTCTTTCTCGCGAGTCGTGAGGAGCTCGGCGAAGTGCATGGCTAGGCCCGAAACGGAGCCGATGTCATAGCGGATAACGTCGACAGTTAGCTCGGCGCCGGTGGCGGGGTCGGATCCCTCATCGGGGCTTTCGCCGAAGAGCTCCACCCAGGTAGCGACCAGTTCGGGGTCTGCAGGGAGCCCGGACTGGAGATTCAGCGTGCCCTCAAACGCCTCGCCGAGAGCGGAGATCATGGAGCGGAAGTCCTGCTCGATGGCAGCCAGCTGCTCCTTGTTGGCCAGCAACCGGAAAGTAATCTTTGGCATTCCCCTAGTGTGGCAGCACGCGGTGGCGAACGGCAAGCACGGTTAAGCGCGACAAGCACGACCAAGCCCCGACAGTGTGATCGGCGGAATAGGAAAACGACTAAACTGTGTGCCGTGATTGGTTCCCATGCTTCGCACCCAGCGCCCGTGCCACCCCTAACCACCCTGCCGGACGGGACGATCAAACAGGTCAATCCGTTTTCCGGCACCGAAGTGTGGACAGTCCCGGGCCGCGGCAACCGCCCCATCGCCGAGCACCGGCCGGAGGTCCGCACCGTAGGCGACCGCGACTCCGCCACCGCATTCGGGCTGAATCGCAAGCTGGATACCCCACCGGAAAAAGCCCGCCTGGTGCTGGACGAAGACGGCAAGGCCCACATCCTGCGAGGTCTGCCCGTCAGCAAGCTGGAAGACACCGAGCCGCTATTCCGCCGCGTGGCCAACCTCTTCGAGATCCTGACCTACGACTACTGGCTCATGAACTACGGCTACCGCATGAACCCCGCAGCGGCGAAGCACATGACCGACTACCTTGCCGAAGAAGCCGGCCAAGACCACGTAGAGCAGATACTGCGCGCCAAGTGGTCCGCCGGTGGCATGACTCGGGAAGAACTCGACGAGCTCTTCTCCCCCGACAACCGCCTACAGACCCTCTACGAAAAGAGCACCGGCCTCTTCGCCGGCGGCCACGACGTGATCATCGCCCGCGACCACTACATCCCCGGCGCCGACACCACCGACCAGCTGGCCTCCAGTGGCACGCTCGGCTGGGAAAACCACCGTCACTTCATCGCCTTCACCGTCGACGGCATGGATCACCTCTACCGCGCCAACCGCTACGTGCGCTACGTTGCCGCCTTCCAGAACTGGCTAGCCCCCGCGGGCGCCAGCTTCGAGCACCTCCACAAGCAACTCGTCGCCATCGACGAGCACGGCCTGCAGAACGAACTCGAAATCGCCCAGGTCCGCGCTAACCCGAACATGTACAACGAATGGGCTGTGGACTACGCTGCCCGCCACAACCTCGTCTTCGCCGAGAACGACCACGCCATCGCCTTCGCAGGCTTCGGGCACCGTTGGCCGACCCTCGAGGTTTTCTCCAAGTCCGCCACGACCGAACCTTGGCTGATGTCGGACGCCGAACGCGATGCCGTCTCGGATTTGGTTCACGCCTGCCACGTCGCCGCCGGGCCACACGTCTCCTGCAACGAAGAGTGGCTGCACCGTCCCCTCGACGTTGACGTGCCCATGCCCTGGCGCATCGTGATTAAGTGGCGCGTGTCCACCATGGCTGGATTCGAAGGCGGCACGAAGATCTACATCAACACCATCTCCCCCGCCGACCTGCGCGACCGGGTTCTCAATGCCCTGTACACCGCCCAAGAGGAAGGCCTGCTCGCCCCAGGGATCCGTCTCGGCGACGACAGCGCCACTCGCCCCAACATGCTGAAGTACAACCCAGCGATCCGTTAAGCGGAGACGTAGGCGTCAATAAGAAAGAAAGAGAGCACCGCAATGAGCAACGAAGCGGCAACAGCGAACATCGCCGAGTTCATTTCGAACCACGGTGTCGACCTCAGCTGGCAGGACAGCTTCTACCAGTGGATGCACGAGAACCCCGAGCTGTCGCTGCAGGAAGAGCAGACGGCGAAGCACATCACCGCGCGGCTGGCGCAGATGGACTGCGAGGTCACGACGGGCATCGGCGGCCATGGCATCACGGCGGTGTTCCGCAATCCGGGGAGCGCCGAAATCAAGGCTGACGAGCCGACCGTGCTGATGCGCGCCGACTTTGATGCCCTGCCCGTGCAGGAAATCACGGGCCTGCCCTATGCGTCCAAGAACGACGGCGTAATGCACGCGTGTGGCCACGATATGCATGCCACGGCGCTGATGGGGCTGTGCGCCGTCCTGGACGAACGTCGCGACGCGTGGCACGGCACCTTCATTGCGCTGTTCCAGCCCGCGGAGGAAGTAACCGCCGGCGCCAGCAACATGATCAACGATGGCCTGGCTGACAAGATCCCCACCCCCGATGTGTGCTTGGGCCAGCACATTCTGCCTGGTCGGCTCGGCACTGTGATGTCGGCGCCCGGCCCGGTTTTGGCGGCGTGCGACACGATCACCATCACTCTGCACGGTAAGTCTTCCCACGGTTCGAGCCCGCAGGATTCCATCGATCCGACGTTCCTCGCCGCGATGATTGTGGTGCGCCTGCAGGGCATCGTCGGCCGCGAGGTTGCGCCGTCCGATTTCGCCGTCATCACCGTCGGCACGCTATCGGCCGGGCACACGAACAACACGATCCCCGACACGGCAACTTTGGTTCTGAACTGCCGTTTCTACGACACTGACGTGCGCGACAAGACCTACGCCGCGATCGAGCGGGTCGTCCGCGCCGAGTGCGATGCCTCTGGCTGTGAGGTCCCACCCGAGTTTGTTTACTCCGCCCACGGCGAGCTGACCGACAACTCGCCCAGCACGTTCGAGCACGTTCGCCCCGTGTTCGATGCGGTTTTCGGGGAAGATTCTATTGACGCCGAACCGTGGACCGCTTCCGAGGATTTCTCAGAGATACCGCGTCATTTCAAGGTGCCGTACTTGTTCTGGACGATTGGCACCACGGACCCTGAACTGTGGAATTCCGGCGAACCGGTGCCCGGCAACCACCATGGTGCCTTCGCGCCGAGCATTGAGGCGCTGGGCACTTCCACGGACGCGGCGTTGGCCGCGACCTTGAGTTACCTCTTCCGTTCCTGACCCAGCAGGTGCACCTGGATCATGTTGGTGTTGCCGGAGATCCCGGGCGGGGAGCCGGCGACGACGACCATCATGTCGTCGTACTTGTACTCCGGCATGGCCAGCAGGTGGTGGTCGACGGTGTCCATCATTTCGTCGGTGGACTTCACGTCTTCGATGAGGAATGTCTCCACGCCCCACGTCAGCGCCAGCTGCGAGCGCACGGCCTGCGACGGGGTGAACACCAGCAGCGGCAAGTGCGAACGTAGGCGCGCCACGCGTTTGGCAGTATCGCCGGAGGACGTGAAGGCCACGAGTGCCTTCGCGTTGAGGCGCTCGCCGATATCCTTGGCTGCGTAAGAGATCACGCCACGGCGGGTGCGCGGGCGGTGCGTCAGCGGCGGTACTTCACCGTCCACTTCGGCGGCGCGCACGATACGGGCCATGGTCTCTACTGTGGTGATCGGGTGCTTGCCCACGGAGGTTTCGCCGGAGAGCATCACCGCATCCGCACCGTCGAGCACGGCGTTGGCCACGTCGGAGGCCTCGGCGCGCGTCGGGCGGGAGTTCTCGATCATGGAGTCCAGCATCTGCGTCGCCACGATCACCGGCTTGGCGTTCTCGCGGGCGATCTGGATGGCGCGCTTCTGTACCAGTGGCACGTCCTCCAGCGGTACTTCTACGCCCAGGTCACCACGGGCAACCATGATGGCATCGAAGGCCAGGATGACGGGCTCCAGCGCGTCGACGGCTTCCGGCTTCTCTAGCTTGGCGATCACCGGCACGCGGCGGCCAACTTCGTCCATGATGTCGCGCACCAGCTCCACGTCGGAGGGGCTGCGGACGAAGGACAGGGCAATGAAGTCCACGCCCAGCTGCAGGGCGAAGCGAAGATCCTCGGTGTCCTTCTCGCTCAGCGCCGGCACGGAGATGTTCATACCCGGCAGGGACACACCCTTGTTGTTGGAAACCGGGCCACCCTCGGTGACCTCGCACACGACGTCGTTGCCGTCGACTTCCTTACACACCAGCGCGATCTTGCCATCGTCGACCAGCAGCCGGTCGCCGGGGCGTGCGTCGCGAGCCAGACCCTTGTAGGTCGTGGACACGCGATCGTGCGTGCCCTGCACGTCGTCGACGGTAATGCGCACGGTTTCGCCGGTTGCCCATACGGTTGCGCCCTCGGCGAAGCGTCCCAGGCGGATCTTCGGTCCTTGCAGGTCGGCCAGCACACCGACGGCCTTGCCGGACTCGTCGGTCGCCTCTCGAACCCAGTTGTAGTTCTGCTCGTGATCAGCGTGCTCGCCGTGGGAGAAGTTCAGGCGCGCAACGTTCATTCCTGCGTCTACGAGCCCGCGGATCTGCTCTTTCGAGGCGACCGCGGGACCCAGGGTGCATACAATCTTGGTTCTTCTATTCACGAGTTCGAGGATAGCCCTGCGCCGTTGTCCTCGCTACTTCTTAGGAAGTGACGCCCTCTCGCTTGCGTTCCTTGATTGTCCACCAGACGAACAGCGCTGTCGCAGCGAGGAACACCACTGCCGAAACCACGACGTTGATGCGTATATCCCCGAAGACAGTGGTGGCTGCATCGGTGCGGATGTTTTCGATGAAGAAGCGCCCGAAGGTGTACCCCATGACGTAGAGGGTGAACAGCCTGCCCCCGCTGACCCGCCAGTGGCGCTCGGCGATGAGCACCAGCGCAACGACGAGCAGGTTCCACAGCAGTTCGTAAAGGAACGTCGGCTGTACCGTGGCCAGCACTTCGCCGGTGGAGTGTCCGGTGACTGGTGCGGAATAGCCGTTTTCATCCACGCGACGGTAGATTTCCAGGGCCCAGGGGGAATCGCTTGGCCCTCCGTAGAGCTCTTGGTTGAACCAGTTGCCCAGGCGCCCGATGGCCTGCGCCAGCGGGATCGTGGGAGCCGCGGCGGCGGCGAAGGTGCCTAGTGGCAGCTTCTTCGCCTTGAAGAGCAACCACACGGCCAGGGAGCCGAGCACGATTCCGCCCCAGATTCCCAATCCTCCGTTGGTGATGTTGAAGACCTGCGTTGGGTCTTTCCCCTCGCCGAAGTACTTATCGTGGTCGGTGATCACGTGGTAGAGCCGGGCGCCGATAATGCCCGCGGGCACGGCAACCAGCAGCGCGTCGACGGCCACTTCCGGGTCGCCGCCGAGCTTGGCGTAGCGCCGGCGCGTCCAGAAGTAGGCCACGATCACGCCAGTGAGGATGCACAGCGCGTAAGCGCGGATGGGGATGGGGCCTAGCTCCCATACCCCTTGGGGCGGCGATGGAATGGCCGCCGCGATCATGCGCGAACGCTCCGTGCCAGCTCGGCGGCCAACTCGCCCAGCTTGCCTTCGGCAGCGGCCTGGATGAGGGCGGAGCCGACGATCACGCCGTCAGCGTAGGAGGCGATGTTCGCCGCATGTTCCCCTGTCTTCACGCCCAGCCCCACTGCCACCGGCAGATCCGTGGCTTCGCGGACGCGGGCGACGAGTTCCTCGGCGGAGTGCGAGACTTCATCCTGTGCCCCCGTTACTCCCATGTGGGACGCAGCGTAGATGAAGCCGTCGGCGGCGTCCACAGTTAGGGCCATACGCTCGGGCGTGGTAGACGGCGCAACAAGATAGACCGGCGACAGGTCGTTGGCCTTGCAGGCCTCCGCCCAGCGCTCGGCTTCCTCCGGCAGCAGATCCGGAATGATGGATCCCAATCCCCCGGCGGCGGCCAGGTCGGCGGCGAACTTTTCCGGGCCGTACTGCAGCACGGGGTTCCAATAGGACATGATGACGGCCTGGCCGCCGGCCTCAGTGACGGCGCGGACCACGTCGAGAGTGTCTCTCACGCGGAAGCCATTAGCCAGCGCCTCGTCGGCGGCAGCTTGGATGGTGGGGCCGTCCATCATCGGATCGGTGAATGGAATGCCCACCTCAATCAGGTCGGCGTGCTGTGCCAGCTCCGTGACCAGTTCCTTGGACTTAGCTACCGTGGGATAGCCGGCCGGGAAGTAGGCCACGAGTGCGGCCCGCCCCTCGGCGCGCGCGTCGGTGAAAATCTGTGAAAGTCGGGAGGTCATGGGTTAGCTGTCCTTCTTGCTCGTTTGGCCCAGCATGTCGAACCACTTCGCAGCCGTCGTTACGTCCTTGTCGCCGCGGCCGGAGACGTTGACGATCAGCGTTGCTCCTGGCTTCTCGGCGGCAACCTTGACTGCGGCGGCCACGGCGTGGGAGGACTCGATGGCGGGGATGATGCCCTCCAGGCGGGTCAGCTGTTGGAAACCTTCCATGGCCTCCGCGTCGGTGATGGGCAGGTAGCGGGCGCGCCCCTCGGCGTGCAGCTTGGAGTGCTCCGGCCCCACGCCCGGGTAGTCCAGACCAGCAGAAATGGAGTGCGATTCGATGATCTGCCCGTCCTCGTCCTGCATCAGGTCTGCGTATGCACCTTGGAACACGCCCTGCATTCCCAGGGTGATCGGCGCAGCGTGGCGACCGGTCTCCATACCGTCGCCCGCAGCCTCGGCACCGATGATGTCCACGCCCTCGTCCTCGATGAACGGGTGGAAAAGACCAATTGCGTTGGAGCCACCGCCCACGCAGGCGATGACTGCGTCGGGCAACTTGCCGGTCTCTGCCAGCAGCTGCTGGCGCGCCTCCACGCCGATTACGCGCTGCAGATCGCGCACCATCTGTGGGAATGGGTGCGGGCCGGCGGCGGTACCGAAGCAGTAGTAGGTGTCATCAGCGTTGGATACCCAGTAGCGCATGGCCTCGTTGATGGCGTCCTTGAGGGTGCGGGAGCCGATCTGCACCACTTCCACGTGGGCACCCAGCAGGCGCATGCGGGCGATGTTCAGGGCCTGGCGTTCGGCGTCCACAGCCCCCATGTAGATCCGGCACTCAATACCGAGCAGAGCACAAGCCGTCGCCGTGGCCACGCCGTGCTGTCCCGCGCCGGTCTCCGCGATCACGCGGGTCTTGCCCATGCGCTTTGCCAGCAACACCTGGCCGAGCACGTTGTTGATCTTGTGGGAGCCGGTGTGGTTCAGGTCCTCGCGCTTCAGCCACACGTGCGCACCCACAGCCTCGGAGAAGCGCGCGGCGTAGTACAGCGGCGACGGGCGCCCCGTGTAGGTGCGATGCAGCTCGTCGAGTTGATCCAGGTAAGCCTGGTCAGAGCGCGCCTTCGCCCAAGCATCGGTGATCTCCTCGATAACGGCCATGAGGGCTTCCGGGACGTAGCGGCCACCGAACTCCCCCCAATGTCCGCGCTCGTCGGGTTCGTGGTGGGTGGCGGTGCCCAGAATCTCGCCTACCGTCGGCAGGCGCTTGCCCTGCGCGTCGGCGTTCTTGGAGGTCTTTTCGGTAGTCACAGTGTCACATGCTATCGGTTAGGAACTCTTCTGTGGGCAAGCGGGGTGTTTCCCGGCTGCTGCGAGGTCCCGGCACGCCTGTGCGGGGTTACCTGCGGTGACCAGCCCCTCGCCGACAAGCACTGCGTCCGCGCCCGCTGCGGCATAGGCGTTGAGGTCGTTTTTATTCTTGACGCCCGATTCTGCGATCTTCACGACGCCGTCCGGAAGCAGCGGGGCGATCTTGCCGAACACTTCCGGGTCAACGTCCAGGGTCTTGAGGTTTCGGGCGTTAACGCCGATCACCTTCGAACCGGCCGCGACGGCGCGTTCTGCTTCCTCTGCGGTGTGTACTTCCACAAGAGCAGTCATGCCCAGGGTCTCGACGCGATCCAGCAGGGATTCCAACCGCTGCTGTTCGAGGGCGGCGACGATCAGCAGCACAATGTCAGCGCCGTGGGCGCGGGCTTCGTGGATTTGGTAGGGGTTGACGATGAAGTCTTTGCGCAGCAGGGGAATATTCACGGCGCTGCGCACTGCGTCGAAGTCGGCGAGTGAGCCTTTGAACCGGCGCTCTTCGGTGAGGCAGCTGATGGCCGTCGCGCCATTATCCTCGTAGGCCTTGGCGAGAACCTCAGGCTCGGCGATGTCGGCGAGGTGGCCCTTGGAGGGGCTGGCACGCTTCACTTCAGCAATGAGGCTGACCCCTGGGGCGGCCAGCGCAGCGTGGGCATCCATTGCCGGAGGGGCGTCCAGCGACATGGCCTTGATTTCCTTATAGGGAATCTTGGCTTCGCGCTCGGCCTGGTCTTCGAGTACTCCGGCGATGATCTGGTCGAGAACAGTCATGTGTGTCACATTTCAAAGCTTATCGCCCGCGCTTGGTGCGGGAGAAATCGGATTCTTCGGTCGGATCCACCCCCGCATCCAGGGCATCCCACAGCACGCGAGTGGAGTCCGGATTCTCTGCGAGGTCTTCCTCTGCGTCCGCGCGGCGCACCTCCGGGGTTTCGTAGCGGCTGTGTCCCTTGGACTGCTCGCCCGGGCGCAGAATAAGGATCGCGCCGCCGACCACGCCGAGGGCGGCGGCGAGGAGCACTAGCACGATTCCCATCGTGTGCACTTCGCCGCTGACCACCTGTGCCCACTCGGAGATCTGCACCGGGTCGGATTCCTTCTGCGTGGCCGCCCCGCTGGATAGCAGGCTCTTGGCTCGCGCGAGGTCTACGTCGTTGCCCAGCAGCTGCACGGCACGGAAGCTGGCGGTGGCCGCCAGCGCTGCGATCACTACGCCCAGGATGCGTCGAACTATCGGCTGCACCGCGATCGACAGGATCAGCGAGGCCACCATCGCCAGCGCCAACGGCACCAACGCGGGATCCCACACGGAGCCCACGAGCTCCTTGGTCGAGGCTCCGGCCTTGTCGTCGTCGACGGCCACGGTCACGAACTTCAGGCGACTTGCGCCCCACAGCCCCGCGGCGCTCAGCACCACGCACAGCAGAGCGATCTGTCGGATGCGCTTGGCCTTCTGTGTTACGTCCTCTGCCTTGCTCACTGCTTCTCCCCTGCGTTCTTCATGGTCTCCGCCGCCGCTACTGCCCGCAGCACCGCCGCGGCCTTGTTGCGGGTTTCCAAGTCCTCAGCCTCGGGGTCCGAATCGGCAACGATTCCCCCGCCAGCCTGGACGTACACCGTGCCGTCCTTGTACAGCCCGGTGCGGATGGCGATGGACTGATCGGTGTTGCCGGAAAAATCGAAGTAACCGACCGTGCCGCCGTAGACCCCGCGGCGCGTGTCCTCCAGCTCGTCGATGATCTTCAGCGCCGAGGGCTTTGGCGCTCCCGACAGCGTGCCAGCCGGGAAGGTCGCGGTGAACGCATCCACCGCTGTCTTGCCCGGGGCCAGCTTGCCCGTCACACCGGAGACCAAGTGCATCACTGCGGAATAGCGCTCCACGTGCCTAAAGTCGTGCACCTCCACCGTGCCGGGTTTGCTCACGCGCCCCAGGTCGTTGCGCCCCAGATCCACCAGCATCAGGTGCTCCGAGTTCTCCTTCTCGTCATTGACCAGCTCGCGCTCGAAGGCGAAGTCCTGCTCCACCGTCTCGCCGCGCGGCCTGGATCCGGCAATCGGGAATGTCGTGACATCGCCATCCCGGACCTGCACCAGCGATTCCGGGGAGGAGCCGATGATGTGGAACGCTGTGGCGTCAAAACCCTCGGTAGGAACATTGACCAAGTACATGTAGGGCGAAGGGTTCGATACTCGCAGCATGCGATAGATATCGATCGGGTCAACGTCGGTATCCATCTCGAAGCGCTGCGACAGCACCACCTGGAAGGCATCGCCGGCCTTGATGTGCTCCTTGACCTTGCCGATGCGCTCGCGGTGGTCGTCGTAGGTGCGCTGCCTGCGGTAGTCGGGCGCAGGGTTGTCGTAGGTAGTGACGCCCCCCGCGTCGCCCGTGGCCAGCCGTTCCACCATGGTGCCTAGCCGTTCCACTGCCTCGTCGTAGGCCTCGTCCACGCGCTCGTCGGAGTTATCCCAGTTGATCACGCTGGCGATCAGCCAGATCGTTCCCTCGTGGTGATCGACGACGGCCATGTCCTCGACCAGCAGCTGCACCATGTCGGGAATATCCAGGTCGTCGGTGCAGGTGTCCGGCACGGATTCGATGTAGCGGATCATGTCGTAGCCCATGTATCCCACCAGGCCGCTGGTCAGCGGCGGTAGGCCCGGCATCGGAGCGGTCTGCAGGTGGGTCAGGGTGTTGCGGATCGCGTCCAGCGGATCGGTGCCCGCGGGGATGTCGACGGGCGGCTGGCCAATCCAGCGCGCAGCTCCGCCGTCCACGCTGCCCTTGGCCGTCAGCGCGCAGCGGGCGCCAGTGCCGATGAAGGAGTAGCGATCCCACGACTGGCCGTGCGCTGCCGATTCCAACAGGAACGTGCCGGGGCGGCCGTCGGCGAGTTTGCGGTAGGCCGACAGTGCGGTCTCTCCATCGGCGAGGACTTTGCGCACGACGGGCACCACGCGGTGCTTCGCCGCAAGCTCGCGGAAAGTGTCGCGGCTTGTCAGGTCGCCGACGGAATGGCTGGAAGTGTTGTCACCCATGGCTAACATGCTAGGCCAAGCGGTCGGCGTCGAAACAAGTGCGGTCGCCGGTGTGGCACGCAGCACCGGTCTGCTCGATCTTCAGCAGCACCGTGTCGCCGTCACAGTCCAGGCGCACCTCTTCGACGCGCTGGGTGTGGCCACTAGTTTCGCCTTTTATCCAATAGGACTGGCGGGATCGGGACCAGTAAGTGCCCTTCTTGGTGGCCAGGGTGTGGGCCAGGGCGTGGTCGTTCATCCACGCCATCATCAGCACATCGCCATTGGTGACGTCCTGGACGATAGCGGGTACGAGGCCGTCTGCGTTGAAGCGGACGCGCTCGGCGATGACTGGGTCTAGGTCGTAGGTTGCCGGATCTGTGTTGGGGTCTGTGCTGCTCACAGGCGCACCTCGTAGCCCGCGTCGGCCAGGGCCTGCTTGACTTCGCTGATCTCCACTTCTTGGAAGTGGAAGATAGAGGCAGCTAGTACCGCATCTGCGCCGGCTTCCACGGCGGGCGGGAAGTGCTCCGGGGCGCCTGCGCCACCGGAGGCGATGACCGGGATGGAGACGGCCTTGCGTACGGACTGCAGCATCTCGATATCGAAGCCGGCCTTGGTTCCGTCGCCATCCATGGAGTTCAGCAGGATCTCCCCCACGCCCAGTTCCTCGCCCTTGCGGGCCCAGTCGATGGCGTCCAGCCCAGCGGACTTGGTACCGCCGTGGGTGGTGACCTCGAAACCGGAGGGGTACTTGTCCGCCTCGGAGGGATCCTTCACGCGGCGGGCGTCCACCGATAGCACGATGCACTGCGCGCCGAAGCGCTGCGAAAGCTCCCGCAACAGCTCGGGGCGGGCGACGGCGGAAGAGTTGACGGAGACCTTGTCGGCTCCGGCGCGCAGCAAGGCGTCCACGTCTTCCTCGCTGCGTACTCCCCCGCCGACGGTCAGCGGGATAAATACCTGGTCTGCGGTGCGGCGGACGACGTCCAGCATGGTGCCACGGCCGTCCTTGGAGGCGGAAACGTCCAGGAAGGTCAACTCGTCAGCGCCGAGCGCGTCGTAGCGCTTCGCCAGCTCCACGGGATCACCCGCGTCGCGCAGACCCTCGAAGTTCACGCCCTTGACTACGCGGCCGTTGTCCACGTCCAAACAAGGGATGACGCGCACGGTAACGCTCATCGGATGCCTCCTCGATCGCGGATCTCCTGGGCGTTGCGGGCGGCTGTGCCGATCGGCACAGCCTGGATGTGCTGCAGGATGGTGGCGTGTACCTCTGGCTCGCCGGCGACCAGGCCGGACACGCCCGGGCGCCAGGGATTGCCCGCGAAGTCGGTGGCAATGCCGCCGTTTTCTTCCACCGCGAGGATGCCCGCAGCGTTGTCCCACAGGTTCGGGCTGAATGTCACCGTCCCGCCGAACACGCCGGCGGCGGTGAAGGCCAGGTCGATGCCCACCGAGCCGGTGACGCGCATGCGTGGGTAGGACTTGCCGATCTCGTTCAGCATGTCCTGGCGGTAGGAAATCGGCAGGTTACCGCGGCGCTGCGACAGGATAGAGCCGAAGCTGATCTGGGTCACGCCCGGGTCCGATGGCGGCATGGCCCGAGCCGGGTGCCCATCCACCAGCAGTCCCTCGCCACGTCGCGCGGTGATGCGCTTGCCCAGCAGCGGCATCTCGGTCACAGAAACCATGGTCTGCCCCTGGTGCACCAAGGAAACCAGGATGCAGGCAAAGGGGTTGCCCACCGCGTAGTTGGCCGTGCCGTCGATGGGGTCGACGACCCAGAAGGTCTCCGGCAGCTCTTGGTCCCCGGCTTCCAGGGATTTCCGTCGCGGGCCGTCCAGGCCGTCGGCCATCGCGTCGCTCGGGTTCGGCTCGGTGATATTCTCCCCCGGAACCTCACCGGGGCGGACCGTGCCGAACTCCTCGCCGTGCACGGGCAGGCCAGTGTATTGGGTCAACAGAGTGCGTAGCTGGCGCTCGACGGTCAGATCCGCCTCAGTGGCGAAATCACCGGGGGACTTGATGACCTCGGGCTCCGCGCCGACGGCTGCGGTGAAGGTCGTTTCCGCTTCGTCCACTGCAGCCTCGGCAATGGCCAGCAGCGAGCGGGTATCCAGCTCTTCTGGGGGGACTCCGTGGAAGACTGTCATTAGTTATCGACCCCGCTCGCGACTTCCAAGGCCTGCTCCAGGGTGAACTTGCCGGCGTACAGAGCCTTGCCCACAATCGCAGAATCCACGCCCTCGTTCACCACGGCGGTCAGCGCACGGATGTCATCCAGGCTGGAGATACCACCAGAGGCCACGACCGGCGCATCGGTAGCAGCCGCCACGTCGCGCAGCAGATCGATGTTCGGGCCGTTCAGCATGCCATCACGGCTGACGTCGGTGACCACGAGTCGGGACACTCCCTGGGAGTCCAGGCGCTCCAGCACCTCCCACAGCTCACCGCCGTCGGAGGTCCAGCCGCGACCGCGCAGGCGCCACTCGCCGTCAATCTCGCGGGTATCCAGGCCGATGGCGACCTTGTCGCCGTAGCGGGCGATAACAGACTCGCACCAGTCGGGGTCTTCCAGTGCGGCGGTGCCGATGTTCACCCGGCGGCAGCCGGTGGATAGGGCGCGCTCCAGCGACTCATCGTCGCGGATGCCGCCGCTCAGCTCAACGTTGACGTCCAGCTGGCCGGTGACTTCCTTGAGAAGCTCAAAGTTGCTGCCCCTACCGAACGCGGCGTCCAGATCCACCAGATGGATCCACTCCGCCCCCGCGTTCTGCCAGGCCAGGGCTGCCTCGATCGGCGCTCCGTAGCTGGTTTCCGTGCCCGCTGCGCCCTGTACTAGGCGGACGGCTTGGCCGTCGGCAACGTCGACGGCAGGAAGCAAGGTCAGGGCACGGGAGTTATCTGTAGAAGCCATAGGGAGAATCCTAACGCGTATAAACTTCGGCGACGTTTGAAACAGGGAAACTAGTGCTAGTTCTAGAGCTAAAGTGTCTCCACCCAGTTGCGCAGAAGGCGAATGCCCGCCTCCCCCGACTTCTCCGGGTGAAACTGCGTGGCCCACAACGGGCCGTTTTCCACGGCCGCCACGAAGCGGCTGCGTCCGTGAGTTGCCCAGTGCACCAGCGGGGGCTCCGTGCGTCCGTCGGTCATCAGCTCCCACTCCCGCACGCCGTAGGAGTGCACAAAGTAGAACCGCTCAGAATCCTCGATCCCGGCGAACATCTTCGACGGCTCGCTCGCCGCCGCGCCCAGAGCGCTGGCGGAGGATCCGTCGCCACGCTCTACCGTGTTCCACCCCATGTGCGGCAGCACGTCGGCATCCAGCTTTTCCACGGTGCCCGGCCATTCGCCCATACCTTCAGTAAAGGCACTTTCCCCATCCCCAGTACCAGTGCCGTCCCCAGCGCCTTCCCCAGAGCCTTCCGCGAACTCCACTCCCCGATCGAAAAGGATCTGCATGCCCACGCAGATGCCCAACACCGGGCGTCCTCCCGCCAAACGCTGGCCGATCAGGCGATCACCGTACACACTGTGCAGCTGCTTCATGCACGCGCTGTATGCCCCCACACCCGGCACCAGCAAGCCGTCGGCCCGCTGTACCACTTCCGGATCCTTCGTCACTTCTACCTCGGCGCCGGCTTTTTCTACGGCTCGCTGGGCAGAACGTACATTTCCGCTGCCGTAGTCCAGCAGGGCGACGTGTGGGCGTCGAGAAGAAAGAGAAGTCGAAGGAGTCATAACCAGTTAGTCTAGCCGGACTTACCCGGGCGCAATTCACGTCGGCGTACTCTACGCAGGGTCTCGCGGACATTGCCGTAGTCGGTTACGCGGTGACGCCCCACGATTCGGTCGAGGACAGCCACCACACAACCGAACGCGGCAACCGCCCCGGCCGCCACGAACGCACCCTGGTACGTCAGCGCTCCAGCAACGAAGCCCAGCAGGATCGCACCCGCTCCCGTGCCGCCGTCGAAGGTCATGTTCCACAATGCGGAAGCCTTGGCGGATTCCTCCCGGGGAAGGCGATCGAACAGCATCAACAGCGCCTCGGTCTGGTTAATGCCGAAGCCCGCACCGAACAGCGCGGCCGACAGCAACGACCATCCCAGTAGCAGCCCGCCACTGGGATGCACACCCAGCATCACCGCGGCGGATCCGAGGCCCACCACGCACAGAACCAAGCCCAGCGCGTTGAGGCGCCCCGGCTCGCCCACCCGGTCGGCGTACCAACCGCTGAACAGTCGCGAACCGATCTGCATCAGGCCCACCACGCTCAGCGCCAGGCCAGAGATCGTGGCGGCCACGCCAGCGTCGATCTCGCCCGCGGCAGGCGCCAGGAACGTGCTGAAAGAGGCAAAACCCACGGCCGCCGCACCGATGGACAGACCCGGCACCGTGGCCAGCTTCCACGTCGCCACGCGCGGGGCTGCCGGGGTGAAGTCCGCCTGTGCGGTCGCGTTAGCGGGAATGTCGGCCGCCACGCCGGGCGAATTCTCGCGCTCCACCTTCGGCAGGCGCAGCGCCGCCAACGCGCCGACGATCGAATACACCGCAGCCGCGGCACACGCCCAGGCCAGGCCGTAGCTGTCGTATAGCCACATGCCCAGCGGGAAGCTGATCAGCTGTGTCACACCCACCGTCGCGCCGAACACGCCAGACGACCGGCCCACCAGCCTGGGCGGCACCAGCTCTGCGATCAGCGCAGCCTCTGTCACCGTCACCGCGCCGAAGCCCACGCCACGCACCGCGGCGATCGCCAGCACCGTCACCGCCGACATGTCCGCAACATAAACCAGAGCCGGTAGTCCCAGCAGCAGACCCGCGCCGAACATCACCGGGGTGTAGCCCACTCCGCGCAGCAAGCGCGGAGTAAAGGCCTGCGTAAGAACAGTCGCGGCCATAAACACGCCCGTGGACAGGCCGGCCACGCTATCGGTTCCGCCCCCAGCGATCACGGCCATGGGGATGACCGGCAGAAGTAGCGCCCAACCACCGAAAGCACAGAAGACCGAGACCAGCGTGGCCTTCAGCCCGGGGGCCTGCCACACGGAATCGATCTTTTCTAGTTCTTCAATGCTCAGCGCCTTCGGGCGCGCCATTACAGCGTTCCCTTGGTCGATGGCACCCCACCTACGCGCGGGTCGTCCTCCACTGCGGCGCGTAGCGCGCGGGCCACGGCTTTAAACTCCGCTTCGGTGATGTGGTGCGGGTCGCGGCCGTACAGGCAGCGCACGTGCAGCGCGATGCGTGCGTTCAGCGCCAGCGTCTCGAAGAAGTGCTGGTTAATCACCGTGGCGTAGTGTCCGCCGATCACGGCGCTCAGCATCTGCTCCGGCTCCCCCACGCCCACGTAGTACGGACGACCGGATACGTCCACTGCCGCGTGCGCCAGAGTTTCGTCCATGGGGATGAAGGCATCGCCGAAGCGGCGGATGCCCGCCTTATCTCCCAGGGCCTGCGCCAGCGCCTGGCCCATGACGATGCCGGTGTCTTCCACGGTGTGGTGGGCGTCGATCTCCACGTCGCCGCGGGCGTGCACGGTCAGGTCAAAGGAGCCGTGCGCACCGAGGGCAGTCAGCATATGGTCAAAGAACGGCAGACCCGTATCGATGTCGGTCTTGCCGGTGCCGTCCAGGTTCCACTCAACCTGAATGTCCGATTCTTGGGTGGCGCGCTGGGCCTTCCCGATGCGCGGGGTGGGGTTCGTTGCCACGGTGTCTCTGTACCTACCTCTCCGTCTTTTGCTGTCTTTTCCTCTTGAAACGTCAGCCTAATCGTCCATCATCTGCGCCGCGGCGGCAAGAAAAGCGTCGTTTTCCTCCGGCAGTCCGACGGTCGCGCGCAGCCAGCCCGGCACGCCGACGTCGCGGATCAGCACTTCGCGGTCGAGGAAGCGCCGCCACACCGTGGGCGCGTCGCCTAACTTGTCGAAGTTGCCGAAGAACACAAAGTTGGAATGGGAATCAATGACGTCGAAGCCCAGCTCGCGCATCTCGGCGACAACCCGGTCGCGTTCCTCGCGCAGCTTCGCCACCGTCTGCAGCGTTGCCGCGGAGTGTTCCAGTGCCACCTCCGCCGCCGCCTGCGACAGGGTGGCCAGGTGGTATGGCAGGCGCACCAGCATCACAGCTTCGATGAAAGCCGGGTCGGCCACGAAGTACCCCAACCGTCCGCCGGCGAAGTCGAAGGCCTTGGACATGGTGCGAGAAACCACCAGCTTCGTCGGGTAGTCCTCTAGCAGTCCCACCGCTGAAGGCTCGTCGGAAAACTCCGCGTAGGCCTCGTCCACGATCACGATTCCGGGGGCTGCCTGCAGGATCCGTTCGATGTCGGCCAGGGGCGTGATGTTGCCGGTGGGATTGTTGGGGGTGGTGATAAACACCACGTCAGGGGCGTGTTCCGCGATGGCCGCGAGCGCCTCTTCAACATTAATCGCGAAGCGGTTCTCGGCACGACGCTCGACCGAAATGAACTCGGTCTGCGTACCTGCCGCCAGGATCGGGTGCATGGAGTAGCTCGGTACGAAACCCATCGCACTGCGCCCGGGTCCACCAAATGCCTGCAGGAGTTGCTGCAGTACCTCGTTGGAACCGTTGGCCGCCCATACCTGTTCTTTTGTGACGCCCACACCGGTCTGCTCGCTCACATAAGCCGCTAGGGCCGCGCGTAGCCCCACTGCGTCGCGGTCGGGGTAGCGGTTCAGCTGCTGGCCCAGCTCCGCCACGCGCCGGGCGATACCCTCGACGATCTCCTGCGACGGCGGATACGGGTTCTCGTTGGTGTTGAGCTGATTGGCAACATGCAGCTGCGGGGCGCCGTAAGCGGACTTGCCGCGCAGCTCCTCGCGCAGCGGCAGATCGGATAGCGAAATCTTCTGCTCGGTCATGGTTCTTAACCCTCCTCCGCGTTGATGCGTGCGCTGATGGCCTCGCCGTGCGCGGGCAGCCCCTCGGACTTCGACAGGGTAATCACCGTGTCGGCCACGCCCCGCAGGCCTTCTTCGTTGTAGTCGATGACGTGCACGGACTTCAGGAATGTCAGGGTGGACAGACCGGAGGAATGCCGGGCCGTGCCGGAGGTCGGCAGCACGTGGTTGGAGCCCGCTGCGTAGTCGCCCAGCGGCACCGGGCTGAAGCGACCGATGAAGATCGCACCTGCGTTAGTGATCTGTGCGGCTACCTCGTGGGAGTCCTTGGTGTGAATCTCCAGGTGCTCCGCCCCATAAGCGTTGGCCGCACGGATGCCCGCGGCGATGTCGTCGACCAACACCACACCGGACTGCTGCCCATTCAGTGCTTCTGCCACGCGCTCCGAGTTCTGGGTGATGTGGTAGCGCTCGTTCATCTCGGTCACCACTGCGTCGGCCAGCTTCTCGCTATCGGTGATTAACACGGAGGCCGCCATCGTGTCGTGCTCTGCCTGGCTAATCAGGTCGTAGGCGATCTCCACCGCATCGGCACTGTCGTCTGCGAGCACGGCGATCTCGGTCGGCCCTGCCTCGGAGTCGATGCCCACCACGGAACGGCACAGTCGCTTGGCCGCGGTGACGAAGATGTTGCCCGGGCCGGTCACCATATCCACCGGCTCCAGCTCCTCCCCACCGTCGGCAGTGGAACCGTGAGCCAGCAGTGCGACCGCTTGCGCGCCGCCGACAGCCCAGACCTCCTCCACACCCAGCAGCTTGCAGGCCGCCAGCACGGTCGGGTGTGGCCAGCCGCCCTCCTGGGGCGGGGAGGCCACCACGAGCGATTCCACTCCGGCCTCTTGGGCCGGCACGACGTTCATAATCACGCTCGACGGGTACACCGCGTTGCCGCCCGGCGCGTATAGGCCCACGCGCTGGACGGGGATGAAGCGCTCGGTCACAGTGCCACCCGGCGCGACCTCCACCTGCTTGTCGGCGGGGTGAATGGCGGAGTGGAATGCACGCACGCGCTCAATGGCATCCTCGAGTGCAGCGATGACGCCGTCGGCCAACGTCCCCACGGCGGCGTCAATAACCTCGGCAGGAACCCGCACCGAATCCGGGGTCACGCCATCGAAACGCTGCCCGATCTCCAGCGCCGCGCGCGCACCACCCGTACGCACCTGGTCGACGATGGGAGCGACGGTGGGAATCACCGCGTCTACGTCTGTCCCTCCACGGGGAAGTCGGCGGCGCAGCTCGGCGGTCGTTGGGGCCTGCCCACGCAGGTCGATCCGGCTAAAGTCCAGCTGGGCGAGGGTCATGGTGTACGCAGCTTCCTTCCGAGTGCTTCATTTAATGCTGGGCTAGAGTTTACGCCATGGCCCAGACACTCCTTTCACTGCTCCGTGACAGTCGCGCGGCCGCTGTTTCGGGGGCGCACGCTGCGACGAGTTGGCGCCTAGCCAGCGACTTCGCCCGGCAGTACTGGCTGGCCACCCCGGACGAGGTTCCGGACGAGCTGCGCGGCGAGTTCTACAGCATGCGGGCCAGCGCCGCGGACCACTTGGGCTTCGCCGACGAGGCGGTCGGCGCGCTACGCGACCTGCGGCATTGGGCGCGCAGCCACGACGATCACGCGCTGGCGCTGGAGGCCTTGGCTCTGCTGGCCCACCAGGCTCTCGGCCAGGAGGAAGACCCCACCGCCTTCGCCGAGCTGCACTCGCCGAGCGAAATGCTGGCACAGCTGGCGCAGGGGTTCGACGGCTTTCGCCCGCACCCGGATTCCCCCACCCTCGGCGAGGCGCCGCACATCACGCACCGCGACCTCGACCCAACTGTTGCCGATCGCCTGACTTCGGCGGCCACAACGGGCTTTGCGGTGGCTACGAACCTTTCTGGTTCTTTGGAGGATGACGCCACCGCGTGCGACTTCGCCGATACCTTCGCCAAACTTGTGCGCCGGTTCGGCCGGAAACCCCCGAGCGCGGCCGACCGGCAGCTGTGGTTCGCCCAAGAGGCCTGGTTCCGCGGGCGCCGCGAAGAGGCTTTCGAGCTGGTCACGGCACTGGTCGAGAGGCTGGAAGAAGGCGAGGAAGACCCTGTGCCGAGCGGTGGCGGCTCCGGCGCGCAAACAGTTTCGCTGTACGAGGCGCACGACATGCTGGCGCATTTCGAAATGTTCCGGGCGGCAGAGAGCGAAGCGAGTTCCCTTTTGTCCGTCGCCGATCACTGGAGAACCTGCATGGCGCTGGCAGGTGAACTCGACGCGGGAGTGATTGCGTTGCGCTGCGCGGGGTTGGCGGCGATGGCTCTGCTGGGCGAGGGATACCCCGGCGAGGCCTGGGAACTGGCCAACGCCGAGCTGGACGCCATCGCGGGCTGTCCCCTATCCCCCGCGGTGCTAAACCTGCGCTACACACTGGCGGAGGCCGCACTGAACTGCGGACTGTTTGAGGAAGCCCTGGCGAATGCGCGCCTGGTGGCGGAGTGGTCCGAGTTCAGCGCCGACGACGAGCGCACCATCGGCAGCTACACGATGGCGCTGGTGGCGGCCACAGAGCTGGGCCACGAAGCGATCGCCGCGGAGATCGACGAACGCCGCCTGGCCGCGCTGGAGCGGTGGGAATCTTGATAGGGTACGTGGCTTAATCCAGCCCGATGTCCAGCGCCTGCACGCTGTGGGTAAGGCCCCCAACGGCCACGGACTCCACGCCGGCAGCGGCGTAGTCCCCGGCGACGTCGAGCGTCAGCCCGCCGGAAGATTCCAACAGCACCTGCGGGGCCAGCTGGTTGCGCAGCTCCACTGCTTTGCGGGTATCTTCCACGCTGAAGTTATCCAGCAGCACCTGGGGCGGGTGGGGCCGATCAGTGGCCAGCAGCTCCGCGAGCTGGTTAAGGTTATCCACTTCGACTTCTACCCACGTGGTGGCGTCCTCCCCCAAGAAATCCCGCACCCGCGCATAGGCTTCGGCGGCACTCGACAGTTCGACGTGATTGTCCTTGACCATCACCTGGTCGCCCAGGTTGTAGCGGTGCGGGTAGCCACCGCCGTGCACGATCGCGCGCTTTTCCAGCATGCGCATGCCCGGCAAGGTCTTGCGGGAATCGCGCACCCGGCATCCGCGCGGGCTAGTGGCCGCAGCTTCCACCACGTCGACCCAGGCGCGGGTCTGCGTGGCGATGCCGGAGGCGTGGCTCAGAATGTTCAGCAGCGTGCGCTCCAGCATTAAGATGTGCTGGATCTTGCCTTCGACGCGGGCGACCTCGTCCCCCGCTTCCACCCGGTCTCCATCGGCCACCACCGCGGTGACGTCCACGTGCCGATCTGCGGCGACCTCCGCGACAATGTCCACTGCATCCAGACCACTAATAACACCCGACTGTCGAGCGCGCATGACCTTCACACCGGTCGCCTCGGCGGGCACGGTGGCCAAGGTGCTGACATCCGCACCATCACCGAAGTCCTCTTCCAGCGCTACTTTCGCCATGCGCAGGTACGCAGCCCTTATGCGGGAGGGATCGGTGAGTTGGTTCGGGTAAGGCAGTTCCGTTTCGCTGTGTTCGATGTCTCCGTGTTCGATGTCTCCGTGTTCGACTTCTCCGTGGTCGACTTCTCCGTGGTCGACTTCTCCGTGGTCGACTTCTCCGTGGTCCACTATTCCCCACTTCCCGGGTTGCCGATAGCGATCATGCGTTCCACGGACCGGCGCGCCGCCGCCGCGGTCTTTTCGTCCACCGTGACCTCGTCCTCGCCGAGCGCTAGGCAGCGCAGCAGCGCCGCCGGGGTGATCATCTTCATGTACGTGCAGGCTGCCCGGTCGTTGACGGCACGGAAGTCCACGCCCGGGGCTGCTTGCCGTAGCTGGTGCAGCATGCCGACCTCGGTAGCCACCAGAACGGTGGACTGGCTGGTTGTCTTCGCTTGTGTGATCATGTCGCCGGTAGACAGCATCTTCACCCGCTCGGGTTCCACAATGCCCTCCCCAGCCAGGTAGATCGCGGAGTTCGCGCAGCCACACTCCGGGTGGATAAACAGGTCGGCCGTCGGGTTGTCGTGCGCCTGCTGGCTTAACTCTTGCCCAGAGATCCCCGCATGCACGTGGCACTCGCCCGCCCAGACGTGGATGTTGTCCCTCCCGGTTTCGCGGCGCACGTGCGCGCCGAGGAACTGATCGGGCCCGAACAGCACCTCCTGATCCTCCGGCAGGCTGGCCACCACATCGACAGCATTGGAGCTGGTGCAGCAGATATCCGTCAATGCCTTCACGTCGGCGGTAGTGTTCACGTAGCTGACCACCACGGCCTCCGGGTGCTCGGCCTTCCACTCGCGCAGCTCGTCGGCCGTAAGGGAATCGGCCAGCGAACACCCCGCGGCGGCGTCCGGAATAAGAACGGTTTTCTCCGGCGACAGAATCTTCGCGGTCTCCGCCATAAAGTGCACTCCGCAGAAGACGATCACGTCGGCGTCCGTCTCCGCGGCAATGCGCGACAGCGCCAGAGAATCGCCGGTGTGGTCGGCAATGTCCTGGATCTCCGGCAGCTGATAATTGTGCGCCAGAATCAGCGCATTCTTCTCTTCCTTGAGGCGACGAACCTCCGTGGCCCACTCGTCGAGGGAGACTGTGTCCGGCATGTCCCACCGGCCATCCACGCGAGTGATGCTCTCTAACATGTTGCTCAGCATTCCATCCACGCTAGTACGAATGCTGAGCTAAAGGGGCTACTTCCCCTTTTCCCCTTTCCCTGCTCCTTCAAAGTCCTCCGGGTCGGCGAACGTTGCGCCCAGCCAGTACACAATCAGCGCCAACGCCGGGGCCACCACCAGCCCCACCGAGGGGTTAGCTACCTCCAGAAGCTGAATCACGTCCCCCGGCTGCGGGTCGGCAGGCACCGGGTCGGAGTGCAGCTTATCGGCCACCCACGCCCCCAGCGACCAGGTCGCTGTCGTACCCCAGAGCACCGCCAGTGTGGTCCACAGCATCATCAGCAGACCACGGATGCGAGTGCGATAAGCCCAGATGGCAATCGCAACGCCGCCCACAGTGGTCAGGCCAAGGTAGTAGACATAAGCCCGGAACGAGGCATCCTCCGTCCCCGGCACTGTGTCAGCGCTCCCGTGGGCCGTGACTTTCAGCTCTGATGTGGGGTGAATCGCGCCCCACACCACGCCCAGCAACAAAAACGTGACCAGCGTGACGAATAAGACCAGCGCTGCTTCCCCGATCGGTCGGGGGATTAACTGGCGCTGGTTCTTCTGGTCCAGCGCACCGTCACGAAACTTCATGTGGCTCACCCTACGGCAATCTAGTCCACTACTCTGGGACACTGTGCAGTTAAACCGCAAGAAAATCGTGAGCACCGCAGTCGACATCCTGCAGCAGTACGGCCTGGCCGACCTCACGATGCGGCGGCTCGCCCGCGCCCTCGACGTCGCGCCCGGCGCCCTGTACTGGCACTTCCCCAACAAGCAGGCCCTCCTCGGAGGCATTGCCGAGTCGATCCTCACCGCCGTGCCCGCCCGCCCCGGCAGTGCGGCCGATTATTGTTCTTTTCTTTTTGACGCCCTCACCTCCCTCCGCGATGGCGCCGAAATCACACTGGCAGCAGTGGCCAGCGACACGCTTGACAGAGAACTGGCGGTCGAGCTGGGCGCAGAACTGGCCACCGAGTTGAATGCCGGTGTAGTGGACGATGCCGTGGACGGTGCCGTGGACGTCACAGAGGCCGCTTCCAAGCTGCTCCTGCGTTTCGTATTCGGCTCCGCGCTGGAGCTGCAGGCGCGCCAGGGCGTGGCCTTGAGTCTGGGCACGGCAGAGGAAGATGCAGGAAGTTCCCACCGCCTAGCACGGGAGGATCTAGTGCTGGGAGTAGAAACAATATTGCGCGGTTTTAGCCGTTAGAATGGTGCACATGACTTTCGGACTGTCAGATAAAAGTGGATTGCGAGCGCCCGGCGAACCCCTGGTCGGGTGGCCTGGAAAGCCCTACCCTCTCGGCGCCACCTTTGACGGCAACGGCACCAACTTTGCCCTGTTCACCGAAGTAGCAGAAGCCGTGGAACTCTGCCTCTTCGATAGCCAGGGGGCGGAGACTCGGGTGAAGATGGAGGAAGTCGACGCGGACATCTGGCACTGCTACCTGCCCGGCATCGTCCCCGGCCAGCGCTACGGCTACCGAGTACACGGCCCGTGGGATCCGGCTCGTGGCTTGCGCTGCGACCCCTCGAAGCTGCTGATGGACCCCTATGGCAAGTCTTTCGACGGCGCCTACGACGGGCACCCTTCGCTGTTCAACTACGACATCAACGATCCTGATAATCCGGAGGCGCGCAACCAGGAGGATTCCGCGCCGCACTCGATGCGCTCGGTGGTTATCAACCCCTACTTCGACTGGCACAACGACCGTCGCCCGAACATCGAGATGCACAAGACCGTCATCTACGAAACCCATGTCAAGGGCCTGACGATGACGCACCCGGATGTCCCAGAGCACCTGCGTGGCACCTACGCCGGCCTGGGCCACCACTCGATCGTGGAGTACTTCAAGGATCTGGGCGTCACGGCCGTGGAGCTGATGCCGGTTCACCAGTTCATCCACGACGACCGCCTGCGGGAGCTGGGACTGCGCAACTACTGGGGCTACAACACCCTGGGCTTCTTCGCCCCGCACCGCGACTACGCGGCCTCCCCCAGCGCGGAGGGCGCGATTGCGGAATTCAAACAGATGGTGCGCAGCTACCATGACGCGGGCATCGAGGTGATCCTGGATGTGGTCTACAACCACACCAGCGAGGGCAACCACATGGGCCCCACCCAAAACTTCCGTGGTATCGACAACGCCGCCTACTACCGCCTGGTCGATGGCGACGAGGCCCACTACATGGACTACACGGGTACGGGTAACTCCCTGAACGTCCGCCACCCGCACACCCTGCAGCTGATCATGGATTCCCTGCGCTACTGGGTCACGGAAATGCACATCGACGGTTTCCGCTTCGACTTGGCCTCCACCCTGGCCCGCGAGTTCCACGACGTCGATCGCCTGTCCGCCTTCTTCGACCTGGTGCAGCAGGATCCCATCGTTAGCCAGGTCAAGCTCATCGCCGAGCCCTGGGACGTCGGGGAGGGTGGCTACCAGGTGGGTAACTTCCCGGCTCTGTGGAACGAGTGGAACGGTAAGTACCGCGATACGGTCCGCGATTTCTGGCGTGGCGAGCCCTCGACGTTGGGCGAGTTCGCCTCCCGTCTGACGGGCTCCTCCGACCTCTACACCGGTCGCCGCCCGACTGCGTCGATCAACTTCATCACCGCCCACGACGGATTCACACTCAACGACCTGGTCAGCTACAACGAGAAGCACAACTCCGACAATGGCGAGGACAACCGTGACGGTGAAAGCCACAACCGTTCCTGGAACTGTGGCGTGGAAGGCCCGACGGATGACGAGGAGATCCTGCAGCTGCGCGATAAGCAGCGCCGCAACTTCCTGACCACCCTCTTGCTCTCCCAGGGCACCCCGATGATTTCCCACGGTGATGAGATCGGCCGCACCCAGGGCGGCAACAACAACGTCTACTGTCAGGACAACGAAATCTCCTGGATGGACTGGGAAAACATGGACGAGGATCTGCACGCCTTCACGCGTTACCTCATCCACCTGCGCCAGGCGCACCCGGTGTTCCGCCGCCGTCGCTTCCTGGCCGGCGGCCCGCTGGGCCAGGACGTGGCGAAGCGCGACATCGCATGGCTCACCCCGGACGGCTCCCTGATGTCCGATTCCGATTGGAACGCGGACTTCGGAAAGTCGCTGATGGTTCACCTCAACGGCATGGCCATCGAGGAGCCGGATCCGCAGGGTCGCCCGGTGGAGGACGATTCCTTCATCTTCTGCTTCAACGCCCACCACGAGCCGATCACCTTCACCCTGCCGCGCCGCCACAACGTGATGCACGTCGAGCCGAGCGAGGAGGAAAGCTGGACCGTCGTCGTCGATACGGCAGAGCCGACCGGTGTGCCAGAGGAAACCCGCCGTTTCTCCGGTGGCGATACTCTAGAGATCGCCGCGCGGAGCACGGTGGTCCTGCAGCGCCCGATCACCACGGAGGTCAAGCTCTAAGCATGGCTTCCGGATCGTCCCCCTCCCCTGTGTCTTTCCCCGCCCGGGGCGCGACCGTCACGCTCTCCGAGCAGGAAATCCGGGTGACTCGCTCGCCGCTGAATTCCTCGCTGTACCCCGATGTTTCTCGCCGACCCGACGAGCTTATCGGCTGGTACAAGCAGGCGCCCGATGGCTGTTCGCCGGGGTATATCCAATTACTTTTTGACGCCGAACGCCCCCGCGTGAACTTCTCTCCCTCGCACGCGGACGAGTTCGCCGCCCTTGATCTGCAGCTCACGAATCTGCAGGCTGGGTACCCTCTGGAGGCCGGCCAGGAAAGCGCTGGCTCGAACACGGAGAACAGCGGAAGCGTCTCCGCCGCGGAGTGGGTCAGTTCCGCTGAATCCGCCGGTGGCGGGGACGAGGGGGCGTCACCAAGAAAGAAACAGAAGCGCTCCCCCGCGCCGTGGGCGAAGGTCGCTACCCCGGACGAAGTGCCGGAGGCGAACGAGGAAGCAGATATCGACGGCCCCATCTATGGGCAGACGGTGTGCGTGACCGGCGACGTGGAGCCCTATGACAAGGGCGAAGTGTGGGACATGATTGCCTCCCGCGGTGGCGTGGTGGCGAAGAACGTCACCAAGAAGACGACGATGTTGATCGTCGGCGAATGGCCAAGCGTGACCTCGAAGGAAAAGCGTGCCCGCGAGCTGCAAAGCAAGGGCCAGGTGCTGCAGATCATAGGGTTTGAGGAGTTCCTGCAGCTAATCAAGTAGGCAAGTAGCCTAGGAGGCATGTCAGCGACCTATCGCCTTCAGCTCCGTGGACCTGGATCCGACCCCGCCCAAGCCTTCACTTTCGCCGATGCGGAAGAGCACCTGCCGTACTTTTCGCGCCTGGGTGTCTCGCACCTCTACCTGTCCCCGGTGATGCAATCGCCGAAAGCCTCCACTCACGGCTACGACGTAACAAACCCGTCGACCATCAACCCGGAACTCGGTGGCATCGAAGGCTTACGATCCCTGGCCGACAAAGCGCACGAGCTGGGCATCAAGCTGCTGCTGGACATTGTTCCGAACCACGTAGGTGTGGACGACCCGCAGCTAAACCCCTGGTGGTGGGATCTGCTGAAGAAGGGCAAGGAATCCGAGTACGCGGACTACTTCGACGTGGACTGGTCGGAGGACAACGGCGCTGGCGGACGGCTGGGGCTGCCGGTGCTGGGCAGCGAAGAAGACGTGGCGGAGCTGCGGATCGAAGAAGGCGCCGAGGCTGGGGCCGACGGCGAGGGCACCGAACCGGTGCTGTGCTACTACGACAACCGCTTCCCCATCGCCGAGGGCACCCTCGGCGGCACCCCGCAGGAGGTGCACGACCGCCAGCACTACCGCCTGATGTACTGGCGCGACGGGGTGATTAACTACCGCCGCTTCTTCAGCATCAACGGTCTGGCGGGCTTGCGGCAGGAAGACCCGGTGGTGTTCGAGCACTCCCACCGCATTCTGAACCAGCTGATCGCGGCGAACATCATCGACGGCGTGCGCGTGGACCACCCGGATGGCCTGGCCGATCCTTTTAACTACCTGAAGCAGCTGCGCAAGCTGATCGGCGAGGATCGCTGGCTGCTGGTGGAGAAGATCCTCGGGGTCACCGAGCCGCTGGATCCCCGCCTGACGGTCGACGGCACCACCGGCTACGACGCGCTGCGTGAGCTCGACGGCGTGTTCGTGCACCGCCCAGCCGTGGGCACCATGGGTGAGCTGGCGCTGGACATGACGGGCTCTAAGTGGGACGCCGAAGCTTTCGACAACGCCGAGTACGAGCTGAAGTCCGAGGTGGCGGGCCAAGAACTCGCGGCGGAGGTGCGCCGCCTGGCCCGCGCGATCCGCAGCGATAACTGGTCGACATCCGGCGAGGCAGTGTCGGATAAAGAACTGCGCGACACCCTCATCGAACTCATCGCCGCAATGCCGGTCTACCGCGCGGACTACGAATCCCTGTCCCGCGTGACCAGCACCGTGATCGCCCAGATGATCATCCGCTACCCGGAACGCGCAGACGCGCTGGACCTGATCGCCACCGCCCTGATTTCCCGCGGCGAGGCAAACGTGCGCTTCGCCCAGGTCTGCGGCGCGGTGATGGCCAAGGGCGTGGAGGATACCGCCTTCTACCGCGGTTCGCGCCTGGTGAGCTTGCAGGAAGTCGGCGGAGCTCCCGGCCGCTTCGGCGTTTCCCCCGCCGAGTTCCACCTGCTGCAGGCCGAGCGCGCCCGCCTGTGGCCGAAGGCGATGACGACCCTGACCACGCACGACACGAAGCGAGGCGAAGACGTGCGTAGCCGCATCAGCTGCATCACCGAATCCGCCGAGCGTTTCGCCGAACTCTGCGATGGCATCGAGTACACCGACGGCGGCACCTGCCACTTCCTACTGCAGAACATGATCGGCGTGTGGCCGGTGGATGGCAACGTCTCCAACGAACTGCGGGAGCGCCTGCACGCCTACGCCGAGAAGGCCATGCGCGAAGCTGGAGTACACACCACCTGGTTCGATGTGAACGAGGAATTCGAAACCTCCATCCACCAGTGGATCGATGCCACCATCGATAACCACGGGGAGGACATCACCGCCTTTGTTGCGCAGATCGCACCTGCGGCGGAGATGGTCTCGCTATCCAAGAAGCTGCTGCACATCATGGGGCCAGGTATCCCGGATATCTACCAGGGCACGGAGTTCTTCACGGATTCGCTAGTCGACCCGGACAATCGCCGACCGGTGGACTTCGCCGAGCGCCTGGAAGCCCTGGATCGCGTCTCCCGCGGCGATGTGCGCGACAAGGACGATGAGCGCCTCTACCTCATCGCCACCGCCCTGCAGATCCGCAACCAGTTCGAGCTGGACAATGCCAGCTACCTTCCCGTCATGGCCACCGGCACCATGGAGCGCCACGTGCTGGGCACCCTGCGCGGCGACGACGTGATCACCCTGGTCACCCGTCGCCCGCTGGATATTCTGCGCGACGGTTGGGCCGACACGACGGTGGCTCTACCAGAGGGCGTGTGGGAGGATCGCCTCTCCGGCAGTATGTGGGAGGGCGAAGTCCCGCTGGCCAGCCTGTTCAGCGAGCGCGGCCAGGCGATCCTTACCCGCATGGGGGCCTGATGTCTGCGCTGCAGGATTACGACGCCTGGATCCACGCCCACCCCACCGTCGCCGCCGACCTGGAGGCGCACGTCATTGATGTTCTTGATGACGCCGGCCTGACGTTTGACCGCGTCAGCGTTCGCATCAAGGATCGAACGAGCTTCGCCCGCAAACTCTCCAACGAGGCGTACCCGGATTACGACTCGTTTACCGACGCGCACGACGTCATCGGCGTGCGGGTCATCACCTTCCACTCCTCGGAGATCCCCCAGCTCAAGGATGCACTATCCGACCTTTTCACCGTGGTGCGAGTCATCGACAAGGCCGCCGAGACCGCCCGCGAGGGGCGCTTCGGGTATGCCAGCCAGCACCTGATTGTGTCCGCAAAGGACGAGCCGTGGGCGGCTGACGAGGGGGCGTCACCAAAGTACATAGAGATACAACTGCGTACGGTGCTGCAGCACGCATGGGCCGAGTTCGAACACGACGTGCGCTACAAAAACCAGGAGCACCCAGACACCAGCGCCCCTGAGGTTCAACGCGCGTTTACGCTGGCCGCGGGGCTCATCGAGCTGGCGGATGAGCAGTTCGACAAGATCGCGAGCATCATCGGAACCCCCGGCGAGGACGTCGAGGGGGCTCTGGACGAAGCATCGCTACCACGCGTGCTTACGCGGATTGTGGGCGAGAAATACCCGACCTCGCGCGTGGATTACTACCGCTATGCCATCGACATGCTGGCGGCTCACGAGATCACGACGGTCGCGCAACTGCGGGAACTGCTGGCTCCGAAGCGACTGAAGGCGCTGCGTAAGGCCATGAATTATCCCTACTACCCCGGCCAGGTGCGCCTGGTGGACGACATGCTGCTGTTCGCCTATGGGCGCGAACACATCCGCAGGACGGTGCACATCGGCGACAATGCGCAGTCGCGCCCCGGCAGGCTGGGCACCAGGTGGCAGCAATTGGGGCAAAAGACCGGCTAGAGCTCGCCCGGGGAGTTTAGATCTCGCCGCGTTTGAAACGCTCCAGCTGGCGGCGCTCCCGCTTCGTCGGGCGGCCCGCTCCCCGATCCCGGCGCGGCATCGCGGGGATCACGGGCGGGGGTGGCGAATGGTCGATGTAGGCCTTGCGGGCCAGCTCCGCGCCGACGCGCTTGGACAGTAGCTGAGTGACCTCCACGATGTGCTCGCGGTGGTTGATCCACACGCGCACGGTATCGCCCACCACAACCGGCTGGGCGGGCTTCACCGACACGTCGTTGATTTTTACGTGCCCGGCGCGGCAGGCTTCCGCGGCCTGGGAGCGAGTCTTGCACAGACGGACGGCCCACACCCACGCGTCGATGCGGACCTTGCTAGAAGGGCTAGAAGGGCTAGAAGTTGCAGGGCTGGCCAACGGGGCGCGTCACCACTGATCTTTGTGCTCGACGATCCCCTTGATCTGAAAGCCGCTGTAGGCGATGAACGCCACTGCCAGGAGGGGCACGATGATGGCGAAGAAGGTGGTGGGCAGGATCGTTAGGCCACCGACCAGGCTGACTGCACCCACGGCACCGGCGATCTGAATGTTCCGAGAGTGCTTGCGAACCTCGGCCTTGCGCTGGGCGATGGGGTCGTTGCCCGCACGGCGGGCGGGCAGGTTGCCGTAATTGCTCATGGTTCTCCAGTGTAGTTAATCGGCGTGTCGTTAATCGGCTACAGCGTGTCCTCGATCCAGCGCTGCCCCTCCAGGTGTGGCTCCGCTGTCCCGCTGGTGATGCTGGCCAGGAAGTCCGGCAGCGGTGCGCCGGGCTCGCAGGCGATTGATAGCTCCGCCACCGCCCGATATTCCACGCCGACCACGGTGTAGCCGGCGGCGCGCACTTCGGCTTCCACGCGCCCGGCATCTGCGTGCGGCACGTCGCAGGTGTATAGATCTAGCTGTCGGCGCAGCACCAACGGCACCTGTTGCAGAACCTCGCGGGTCGCCTCCTGGTAAGCGCGCACCAGTCCGCCGGTGCCCAGCTTCACCCCGCCGAAGTAGCGCACCACGACGACCGCGACGTCCTGCAGCGGTTCCGGGGTGTGCCAGCCCTTCAGCACTTCCAGCATGGGCTGGCCCGCAGTGCCGGCGGGTTCGCCGTCATCGCTGGAACGTTCGATCGGCTGCGCGGAGTCCACGTGCACCACGAAGGCGCTGCAGTGATGACGCGCATCCGGGTACTCGCGCCGGATGCTGTTAATAAACTCGCGCGCCTCGTCCTCGCTGGTGCAGCGCTCGGCCAGCGCGATAAAGCGGGAGCGTTTAATCTCCACCTCCGCTGTGAACCGCCCCTGCTGTGGGCGGACGTAGGAAGGTTCGGGCCGGTTGGCGTTGAGAGGCACTGTATCGTCGGGCATTCTCCCATTATCGCAGCTAGGGTGGAACCCATGTATTCCGTGTGGGCTCCTTTGGCCGAAAACGTAGAACTAGTCTTGCGGCCTGCAACAACCGGTACCGAACAGCGCATCCCCATGACCCGCGAGGCCGATAGCTGGTTCCTCGCCGATGTGCCCGCCAATCCCGGCGACCGCTATGGATTTTCCGTCGACGGTTCGCCCGTATTCCCCGACCCGCGCTCCAAGCGCCAGCCCGACGGTATCCACGGGTTGTCGGAGGTCTGGCAGATCGACAAACCCCGCACGCAACTGGGCCGCCCGCTGCAGGGCGAGGTTATCTACGAACTTCACGTCGGCACATTCACCGCGGCAGGCACCTTCGACGCCGCAATTGAGAAGCTCGACGAACTCAAAGCGGTGGGCGTCACCGCCATAGAGCTCATGCCCGTGCAACCCTTCGGCGGCAAGCGCAATTGGGGCTACGACGGCGTGATGTGGCAGGCAGTCACGGACGTTTACGGCGGTCCGGACGGTCTGTTGAGGTTTATCGACGCCGCCCACGACCGCGACCTGGCCGTGGTGTTGGACGTGGTGTACAACCACTTCGGCCCCGACGGTAACTACACCGGGGTGTTCGGCCCCTACACCGCCGGCGGCTCGACCGGTTGGGGTGATGTGGTGAATCTGCAGGGCCGGGATTCCGACGAGGTGCGCGCCTACATCCTGGAAGCGGTGCGCCAGTGGACCCAGGAGTTCGGCATCGACGGCCTGCGCCTGGACGCGGTGCATGCGCTGGATGATACGGGCGCGGTGAGCCTCATTGAGCAGATCCGTGACGCTGCGGAGCCGGCCTGGATTATCGCCGAGACGGACCAGAACGATCCCGTGTACACCGAGGGTTACAAGGTCGCGCAGTGGAACGATGACATCCACCACGCGATCCACACCGTCGTTTCCGGCGAGGATCACGCCTACTACTCCGACTTCGGGACGGTCGAGGTACTTGCCACGACGTTCCAGCGGGTGTTCTGGCACGACGGGCGCTTCAGCTCCTTCCGCGGGCGCACGCACGGCCGGCCGGTGACGGATCCGGAGCTGTGGCGTTTCGTGACGTACACGACCACCCACGACCAGACGGGCAACCGCGCGGCGGGCGATCGGCCGAGCATGAACCTGTCGGTGAAGCAGCAACTGGCCAAGGCCATCTTGGTACTGACCAGCCCGTTCACCCCGATGCTGTTTATGGGCGAGGAATGGGGTGCATCCACGCCGTTCGCGTTCTTCGTCGACCACGAGAACGAGGAGCTCAACCAAGCCACCCGCGAGGGTCGCATGCGCGAGTTCGCGCGCGCCGGGTGGGATCCAAAGGACGTACCGAACCCGGCGGCCGAGGAGACCTTCCGGGACAGCGTGCTGAAGTGGGCGGAGCGCACGGAATCCCCGCACGCGGAAGTCCTGCGCGGCTATACGGACCTGCTGGAGTTCCGCCGCACCCACCGCCTGGCCGAGGCCGAGCTGCTGGACGTGAGCTGGTGGGCCGACGGCGAGGAACCAGTCAGCGAAACCCTGGCGGGCGTGAACCCGACGGTGCCGCCGATCGACGCGGACGACGAGCTAGCGAGCGGCCGCTGGATCGAGCTGACCTACCAGGCCCCCGATTCCTTGGTGAAGGTCACCGTGAACTTGGCCGACACGCCCCACGATGGGCTGGGGCTCGGCCCGTGGGAGGCGCGCTACGGCACCGAATAGTTAGTTGGCCAGTAGCTGGCCGCGCAGCAGATCTAGGAGAAAATGCCCTCCCAGGTCGAGGCCTTCAAAGCGCCCATCAACGATGGAGACTTGTTCACACGCATCTCGGGGCCGAGCAGGAACTGAACTTCCTCCTCCCCGTCGATGAGGGTCAGGTAGACATCCGAGTCACCCTTGTTTTGGCTGAGCACGCGGCGCAGGTTGGCCATGTTGTCCGGCGTGGCCTGATCCACGCGGATGTTCAGCCGCAGTGGCACGCCGGATCCAGCGCCAACTGTGAGCTCTGCGGACTTGAGATCCTGGCAGAACAGACGCATGTCGTCTTCTCGGTAGTTAATCTTCGCCTTCGCCAGCACGATGTTGTCCTCGACGATCTGCGGGGCCACCATCTGGTAGGTCTTCGGGAACACCAGCAGCTCTACCTGTGCACCATGCTGATCCTCCAGCGTGGCGATCGCCCAGGGGTTGCCGTTGCGGTCGATGCGGCGCTCGACGGCCGAGATGATGCCGCCGATCTTCAGATCCTTGTTGTTCGGCAGTTCGCCGGACAACACGGTCGTCAGGGGCGTGTCGATCTGCGCGTCCAGGGCATCCTCGAAGCCGTCCAGGGGGTGGCCCGATACGTAGAGGCCCAGCATGTCGCGTTCCAGCGCCAGCTGGTGCTTGCGTTCCCACTCCTGGTCGGGCACCTCCACGCGGAAGACATCGCCCGCGTCGTCGTCCCCGCCCAGGCCCGCGAACAGGTCGAACTGTCCCTTGGCTGCGGCCTTCTTGGTGGCGGTGACGGCGTCCACCGCGTCCTCGTGCACCAGCACCATACCCTTGCGCGGGTGGCCCAGCGAGTCGAAGGCGCCGGCCTTAATCAGCGACTCGGTCACGCGCTTGTTTGCCGCAGTCAGATCGATCTTGTCCAGGTAGTCCGAGAAGTCCTTGAACGCGCCCTTTTCCTCGCGAGAGGCGATGATGGAGTTCACCACGTCCTCGCCCACGTTGCGCACCGCACCCAGGCCGAAGCGGATGTCCTTACCAACGGATTGGAAGGTATAGCGCGAGTCGTTCACATCCGGGGACAACACGCGAATGCCCAGGTGGCGGCAGTCTGCCAGGTAGATCGCGGACTTGTCCTTCTTGTCCGCCACGGAGGTCAGCAGCGCAGCCATGTACTCCGGCGCGTAGTTCGCCTTCAGGTAGGCGGTCCAGAAGGAGACCAGTCCATAGCCCGCGGCGTGGGATTTGTTAAAGGCGTAGCCGGCGAACGGCAGGATCGTATCCCACAGCGTCTTGATGGCATCGGCGGAGTAGCCATTGGCCTTCATGCCGGATTCGAAGGTGACGAACTCCTTTTCCAGCACCTCCGGCTTCTTCTTACCCATCGCCTTGCGGAAGCCATCTGCTTGGCCCGCGGTGTAGTTCGCGACCTTTTGGGAGATCTTCATGATCTGCTCCTGGTACACGATCAGGCCGTAGGTCTCCTCCAGGATTTCGTGCAGCGCCTCTTCCAGCTCCGGGTGGATCGGCAGAATCGGCTTGCGTCCGTTCTTGCGGTCGGCATATTCCCAGTGCGCGTCCACACCCATCGGGCCCGGGCGATACAGCGCCAACGCGGCCACGATGTCGTTGAAGCCCGTCGGCTTCATGCGCTTTAGCAGCTTCTGCATGCCCGCGGAGTCCAGCTGGAACACGCCCAGCGTCTCACCGCGCGCCAACAACTCGTAGGTGGGATCATCCACCGTATCGAGGTTCTCCAGGTCCAACTCAAAGTCGCGGTTGGTCTTGATGTTATCGAGGGCGTCACCAATAACCGTAAGGTTTCTAAGCCCCAGGAAGTCCATCTTCAGCAACCCGATGGCCTCGCAGGCGGGGTACGGCCAGCCGGTGATCAGCGCGCCGTCTTGCTTGCGCTTCCACATGGGGATGCAGTCCAGCAGCGGCACGCTGGACATAATGACGGCACAGGCGTGCACACCGGCCTGGCGGATCACGCCTTCCAGACCGAGTGCATCCTTGTAGATCTTTGCCACGTCCGGGTCGGTTTCGATCAGCTGGCGCACCTCGGCGGCTTCGGGGTAACGCTCGTGCTCCGGGTCGGTGATGCCGTGCAGCGGAATGTCTTTAGCCATGATCGCCGGGGGCAGGGCCTTGGTGATCCGGTCGGCCATCTGGAATCCGGCCTGGCCGTAGTGGGCGCGGGCGGAGTCTTTAATAGCCTGCTTCGTCTTCACTGTGCCGAAGGTGATCACCTGTGCGATCTTGTCCTCGCCCCAGCGGTCGGAGGCGTAGCGGATCATCTCTCCGCGACGGCGATCGTCGAAGTCGATATCGATATCGGGTGCGGACGGGCGCTCGGGGTTCAGGAAGCGCTCGAACAGCAGGCCGTGTTCCATCGGGTCGATATTCGTGATGGTCAGCGCGTACGCGACCAGCGCACCGGCGGCCGAACCACGGCCGGGACCGACGCGGATGCCCACGGAGCGGGCGTACTTGATCAGCTCGGCGACGATCAGGAAGTAGGACGGGTAGCCCTTCATGTCGATCACGCTGATCTCGTACTTGGCGCGGTCGATGTACTCGGCGGGGACTTCCTTGCCCGGGAAGCGCTCCTCCAGCCCCTTCATCACTTCGTGGGTCAGCCAGGTCGTCGGCGTATGGCCTTCCGGCACGTCGGCGATGGGCATGCGGTCGTGCGGGTGCTCCTCCCAGATCTCGGAGTAGTCCTGCACACGCTCGGCCACCCAGAGGGTGTTGTCGCAGCCCTTCGGTACTTCCTTATCCCACTGCGCGCGAATGTCCTCAGCGGTGCGCAGGTAGTAGCCGGTGCCGGAGAACGCAAAGCGCTTACCGCCCTGATCCAGGGTGGGTTCGTCCAGTGTGGAGCCGGTCTGCACGCACAGCATCACCTCGTGCGCTGGAGCCTGCTGCTCCAGTACGTAGTGGCAGTCGTTGGTCACCAGCGGCGGCAGTTCCAGCTTGCGGCCGATCTCCAGCAGGTCGTCGCGCACCCGCTTTTCGATCTCCAGGCCGTGGTCCATCAGCTCCAGGAAAAAATTTTCTTTGCCGTAGATGTCCTGCCACATGGCGGCGGCTTCCAGGGCCTTGTCGAACTGTCCCAAGCGCAGGCGAGTCTGCACGTCGCCGGACGGGCAGCCGGTGGTGGCGATGATGCCCTCGGAGTGCTGGGCGATCAGCTCGGCATCCATGCGCGGCCACTTGCCCAGCTGGCCTTCGTAGCTGGCCATCGAAGACAGGTAAAAGAGGTTGCGCAGCCCCGTCGCGTTCTCCGCGATCATCGTCTGGTGCAGGTACGCACCGGAGGCTGAGACGTCATCGGATTTCTGCTCCGGCTTACCCCACCGCACGCGCTGCTGGTTGAAGCGGGATTCGGGGGCGATGTAGGCCTCAATGCCGATGATGGGCTTGATGTCGGCGGCGGTCATCGCCCGGTAAAAAGCATCCGCACCGAACATGTTGCCGTGGTCCGTCATGCCTACTGCGGGCATCCCCTGCCGCTTGGCTTCTGCGGCCAGCATATCGACTTTAGCCATGCCGTCGAGCATGGAGTATTCGGTGTGGTTATGCAGGTGGACGAAGGAGGAACCGCTCATGGTTGGCCATCTTAGCGTGTTGTAAAAATCCCTTTTTTCGGCACATGGGATTCCTTATCGCTATACAGTTACTTTCCATGAAGAAAGATACCCGCCTCGCAGTGGCGCACCTGGACGCACCCTTCGCGGTGCTCGATCTGGATGCCGCCAGAGCCAACGCGCAAGACATGGCGCACCGTTCTCGCGGTACCCCGATTCGGGTGGCCAGCAAGTCGCTGCGTATCCGTTCGCTGATCTCGGAGGTCCTTACCCTCCCCGGTTATCGCGGCATCTTGGCCTACAACCTGAACGAAGCGCTATGGCTCTGCGAGGAGCAGGTCAGCGATGACATCCTCGTTGCCTACCCTTCTGCCCACCGCGAGGCGCTGCATCGTTTGATCCACGATGCGCGCGCCCGCGAGGCCATCACTCTCATGGTTGATTCGGTCGCTCACCTGGACTTTATCGACTCTGTGGTGCCGCCCCACGAGCGTGGAGACATTCGGGTTTGTATTGATATTGACGCCGCGTTGCGCGCCGGCCCCGTTCACATCGGAGCCTTACGTTCCCCTCTGTATACGGTGGCGGAGGTTCGCGACTTCGCCCGACAGGTCCGCCAGCGCGAGGGATTCCGTTTGGTCGGCCTCATGGCCTACGAGGGTCAGGTCGCCGGCACCACGGACACCTCCCCTGCCGTCGCGGCGATGAAGGCGCTGTCGGTGCGTGAGCTGGCTAGCCGTCGCGGGAAGATCGTCGCCGCCGTCGCCGAGGAACTGCGCGTGGCGGGTCTGCCTCCTCTGGAGTTCGTCAACGGTGGCGGTACCGGCTCGATCGAAACCACCAGCGCGGAGGCCGCCATCACCGAGATCGGCGCGGGCTCCGGCATCATCGGCCCCGGACTTTTCGACCACTACCGCCAGTTCCAGCCAACTCCGGCGGAATGGTTCGTCGTGCCAGTGGTGCGCCGCCCTGGGCCGGAGACAGTGACGGTCGCCGGCGGAGGACGTATCGCCTCTGGTCCCCCGGGCAAGGATCGCCTGCCGGTCGTCGACTGGCCAAGGGATCTAAAGATGGCCCCGCTGGAAGGGCCCGGCGAAGTGCAGACTCCGCTGAGCGGCTCCGCAGCCCGGAACTTGCGCCTCGGCGACCACGTGTGGATGCGCCACGCGAAAGCCGGCGAGGCAACTGAATACATCGATAGCGTGCTGGTCGTCTCGGCCGGTGAAATTGTCGCGGAATGGCCCACCTACCGCGGCGAAGGAAAGAGTTTTGTCTAATGAGCACCACTATTACCCGCAAGCCCGCCCATAACTCCCGCTGGTCCAACTGGTCCGGCGTGACCACCGGCCAGCCGCGCAAACAGGTGGCTCCGCGCGATGAGGCGGAACTGATCCAGCTGATCCAGCGCGCCGCCGCTTCCGGGGAAAGGATCAAGCCCATCGGCGCCGGGCACTCCTTTACCTCCGTCGCCGCGACCGATGGCATCCAGGTCAGCCTGGACAACCTAGCGGGCTTGATCCACTTTGACCCGCAGAAGATGACCGCCCGCCTGCGCGCCGGAACCCGCCTGCGGGATGTGCCGGGCATCCTGGCTCCCCTGGGAGTGGCACTGGCCAACCAGGGGGATGTCGATCCGCAGTCGTTGGCTGGCGCGATCGGCACCAGCACCCACGGCACGGGTCTGGGATTCACCGGTTTTGCTGGCATGTTGCGAGCTTTCCGCATCATCACCCCGGACGGCCACGCCCACGAATGCTACGCCGGCGCGGAGGGCATCGCCGGAGAGCTCTACGACATCGCCCGAGTCTCGCTGGGCGCCTACGGCATCATTACCGAGGTAGAGCTCGACGTAGTGGATACCTTCGTTCTGCATGCGGTCGAGCGGGCGGAACCAAACGCACAGGTGGTGGATAACTTCGCCGAGCGCGTGCGGGGCGAGGACCACCTGGAGTTCTACTGGTTCCCCGGCACCGACGTGGCCCACGTGAAGACGAACACCCGACTGCCAGGCAATACTCCAACCAACCCAGTACCACGCTGGAAGGAGGTCTTCGACGACGAACTTCTCAACAACGGCGCCTACCGCGCGATGTGCGACCTGGCGCACTTCTTCCCCCGGCTGAGCAAGCCCTTTGCGAAGCTGAGCGCGAAGACCCTGGCGCAGCGCGAATACTCCAACGTCGCCCACGACGTGTTCGTCAGCTCCCGGCGCGTACGTTTCAACGAGATGGAGTACAGCGTTCCCCTGGCGGACGCCCGCGAGGTACTGCGAGAGGTTCAGCACACCATGAACACATGCGGCGAGCAGGTGCTGTTCCCCATTGAGGTCCGCGCAACCGCGGCCGATGACGTGCCACTGTCCACGGCGAAGGGGCGTGAATCCTGCTACATCGCCATCCACCGCTACAACAAAGACAGCCACCAGGCTCTGTTCCGGCACATCGAGCCGATCTTCAAGTCCGTTGCTACGGGGCGCCCGCACTGGGGGAAGCTGCACACCCTCACCCACGAGGACCTCTTGGCGCGGCACGAGGATCTGGCGCGTGCCTGCGAGGTACGCGCAAAGGTGGATCCGCAGGGCATGATGCGCAATGCGATGGTGGATCGGGTTTTCGGCCTAGCCTAGCTCAGCTTCTTCACCCGCCGTACCCGCGGCGGGCGGTTGCGTACCAGGTCAACGATGAAGACAACCACCGCAAGCCAGATCAGCACGAAGCCGACCCAGCGGGCGGGTTCGATGTGCTCGCTGTTCACAAAGACAGCCCACAGCATCTGGATCACCGGCGTGATGTATTGAACCATGCCCAGGCTCGTCAAAGACATCTCTTGGGCGGCGCGAGCGAAGCACAGCAGCGGCAGCGCAGTCACCACGCCCGCCAGCATCAGCAGTGCGGCGTGGCCAGCGCCCAGCTGCACGTAAGTGTTGGCGCCCCGGGACTGCAAAAATCCCAGGTAAATCAGCCCTACCGGCGCCAGGACAAGAGTCTCGGCGGTGAGGGACTGAATGGGCGTCAAACTAACCTGCTTTTTAACGAGCCCGTAGAACCCGAAGCTAAAGGCCAACGCCAGGGAGATCACCGGCGGCGACCCCAGCGCGACGGTCAACACCACGACGGCGATGGTGGCGATGCCGACAGAGACAAGCTGCAGGCGGCGCAGCTTCTCGCCCAACACGATCACACCCAACAGCACGCTGACCAGGGGGTTAATAAAGTATCCAAGGGCGGCATCGGCAACGTGATTGTTGTTGACCGCATAGATGTATAGCCCCCAGTTCACACTGATCAGCAACGCGGCGATGGCGACGATCCGCCACTGCCGGGCTGTAATGGAGCGCAGCTGCTTAAACCCGCGTATGGCGGCGAGCACCAGCAGCATAAACACCAGCGTCCACACAAAGCGGTGCGCCAGGATCTCCATCGGCGTGGCCGGTTGCAGCAGGGGGAAGAAGGCGGGAAACAGCCCCCACATCAGGTAACACAGCAGGCCCCAGATCAACTATCTCGCTCCCATCGGTCGAATCCCAATGCGTCCGTACACCGCCCCCGGATCTGCAGGTTCCACGGCATAGGCGCGTTTCGCCAGCTCACGGAGCTGCTCCGGGGTTGCGTGGACTAGCACTCCGTCGATACGCAGCTTATCCGGTTGTGTGTGCGCGCTCCGCGCCATGCGCCCCACGGCGCGGTTGATAACGTCGGCGCGGGTATGCCCCACCGCTGGTTCCGGCAGCGTCGCATAGGCCGTCGCACCGAAGTAGAGGGTGCTCACGCGCGCATCGATGCCCTTGAGCAGCTCGATCACCTCGCTGGAATTCCATGCGTGCTCCGGTGCCGGGGAAACTAGCGCCCAGCGCGGTTCTTCGCCGGTCATGTGGTCGAGTTGTGCGCGCGCGTGCTCGCGGTACTGCGCCGGGGTGCCATCGAAGGGGCCGAGCTGGTCGCCGTTGATGTTCGGCGCTTTGGAGGTCAGGTCTGATGCGCCCATGGCAATGACGCCACATCCCATCGCAATGAGGCAAATGCCGGACAGCCAAGCGACCCAGCCTGGTCGGCGGGTGTCCTCCCAGTCCAGCTGGCGCTGGCGCTTCTTGTTAGCTTTCAGCTGCTGCGGGCTACGCCCCCGATACTGCTGATCGGAGTGTTGCTGGGGCTTGCTCACGGCTGGTGGCCTCCAGCGTTCTTCGTGCCTTTCGCGCCGATGCCGTTGGCATCCCGCAGCCTATCCAGTGCTTGCTGCAGATCCTGGGGGTATGGCGATTGCACGGTTCTCCACGACCCATCCGGGTGCGGGAACCCCAGCTCCACGGCATGCAGCCATTGGCGGTTGAGGCCTAGCCTTTCGGAGAGCTTCGGATCGCTACCGTACATCGGATCCCCGCACAGCGGGTGATGCAGGGCGGAGAAATGCACGCGGATCTGGTGTGTACGACCGGTCTGCAGTTTGACCTCCAGCAAGCTGGCTTGGCGGTGGGCCTCCAGCGTGTCGTAGTGGGTAATCGCGTGCTTGCCATCCTCGCGCACGCTGAAGCGCCAACCTGCGGAGGGGTGGCGTCCGATGGGGGCATCGATGGTGCCGGACGTCGGGTCGGGGTGCCCTTGCACCAGTGCGTGATAGGTCTTGGAGACCTCGCGATCCCGGAAGGCGTTCTTCAGCACGCTGTAGGCACGCTCGCTGGCTGCCACAATCATCACGCCGGAGGTGCCGACGTCCAGCCGCTGCACGATTCCCTTGCGCTCAGGCGGACCGGAAGTGGAAATGCGGAAGCCCGCGGCCGCCAGACCGGAGGTCACCGTCGGGCCATCCCAGCCGACGGTGGGGTGGGCAGCCACGCCGACGGGCTTGTCCACCGCGATGACGTCCTCGTCGGAGTACAGGATCTCCATCCCCTCCACATGCCGGGCCGGTTCGGCGGCCAGATCCCGAGGCGGGGCGGGAAGGGTCACGTCCAGCCATGCGCCCGCAATGAGCCGATCGGACTTCCCCACCGGCGACTGGTCCTGCAGAATGTCGCCATCGGCAGCCAGCTCCGCAACTGCGGTACGGCTGAGTCCCAGCAACTTGGACAGTCCTGCGTCCACCCGCATTCCCGCCAGGCCATCCGGCACCGGCATCACTCGGTTTTCCCGGGTCATCGGCTCTCCTCCCCCTCGCTCACCTCGCTGGTATCGCTGGTATCGCTGGTATCGCTAGCCTCACTGGACTCGCTAGCCCGCTCAGCGCGCACATGATTCGCCGGCTCGATGAAGAATGCGTAGATCACGTAACACGCCACGCCGACGGTGATGGCGGCGTCAGCAACATTAAAAATGGCGAAGCTACCGAAAGACAGAAAGTCCACAACGTGGCCGTGCATACCTCCCGGCTCGCGAAAAACACGGTCGATCAGGTTGCCCGCTGCGCCGCCTCCGATCAGGCCAATCGGCAGCGCACCCGCCAAGTAACGTGTACGCAGGGCCAGAACGATACAGGCCAGGAAGGCGATCAGCTGGAAGCAGGAAAAGAAGATGGTGGCGCTGGTTCCCATCGAAAACGCCGCACCCGGATTGCGCACCAGGTACAGGCGGAAGAATTCGCCGATAACGGGGTAGGCCCGCTGTGGCTCGAGGTTCTCGACGACCGCCCATTTCGTGATCTGGTCGACGGCGATGATCCCAAACATCAGGGTCAAGGCTGCGATAGATGCGCGTTTCGAAGTCACGCTTAAGTAGTCTAATGTCCGCCTGTTACGCTGTGAACTTGTGGGTAATTCTAGGAAGTCCGCGCTAGCCGTGTGCAGCGCCATTGGCCTGGCCTTTGCGGCCGTTGGTTGCTCCGATACCGAGGAGCCGCAATCTAAGCCAGCCGACGTGGCTGTGCCGGGTGTAAAGATCGAGGTGCTGAACCGTGGCGCCACTCCGCAGGAACCCCTCGTGTGGTTCTCCCAAGGGGGCAACCAAGAGGTTTCCTTCGACGCCACCCAGGGCTTTGAACAGCACACGAAGGGGCATGACAAAAATAGTCCCGATGTTGCGGAGCTGGATTACGACGAGGTGACGATGCACCTGCCGCTGTCCGCCGAGGCTTCCACCGATGGCAAGGGCCGCCAGAGCACCGTGACCGTGGGCAAGCCATCCGGCACGAATGAGGACAAGAACGACGACATCGCAACGGCCGAGGGCTTTAAGGTGTCCTCCGAGCAAGACGTCGACGGCCGGGTGACCTCGCGCAGCTACAGCGCCCCCGATAGTGCCAGCCAGACCGCCCGCGCCAGCGTGGAATCCGCGCTGAACCAGATGAATGACTTCCCCATCGTCTTCCCCACTCCGGCCGTCGGCGTGGGCGCGAAGTGGACAGTGTCCAACCGCGTCGATGGTGATATATCGATGAAGCAGGACATCACCTACACCCTGCTGGAGCGCCAGGGTCAGTCTGTCTCCTTGAAGGTAGAGGTTCAGCGCCTGCCTGCTGTGTCCACGCTGGCGCAGACCGATTTGAAGGTGCTGTCTGTAAACACGGAGTCCACCGGACAGATCGCACTGGACCTCAACAAGGTACTGCCGACCCGCGGGCACATTAACGTGAAAACAAAGATCATCTACGGGCAGGACAAGTCCCCGGTACATGTGGTGCAAACCACGACCTCGAAGTCCAAGTGGAGCCCCAAACAATAAAAGCGGCCCCCGGTGTGGGAGCCGCTAGTTAAGGGTGGAGCTTAAAGCTCATTACACATCGGCGGAACCTGGTCCGGCAAAACATTTTCTACCAGGGTGCAGGCCCATCCCTGATCCAGCTTCCACTTACCGCCCTCGTTAACGAACTCCACGTCGCTGACCACGTGCGGTTCCTGGTTCGGCACGGTCAGCTTCACGGTGGCGTTGACGTTGCCCGGGTTCAGGCTCGGCAGTACGGGCTCCACGACCTCGAGGGTCGCGCCGGACTCGGTGCGGGACTTCGTCAGGGCGTCAAAAAGCTCCGGCGCCTGCTCGCCGTTGACAACCGTATCGGTCTTCTGGTCCGTCGGCACCTTGGGGTCCACAGCGCGGTTCAGCACGGCAGCCAGCTGCTCTACGGTCGGGGTTTTGCTATCCCCCGCACCTTCGGACTGGGCGGCGCTGGACTTAGCGGAGCTGGAGGTCGAGGAATTGTCGGAGGAATCCTCATCGCCACCACAGGCAGACAGGGTTAGGCCAGCGGCCAGCATGGCGGAGATAGCCGTTGCGCGGGTAAAGATCTTGGTGCTGCGAGAGTGGCGCTGGGTAGAACGCACGAGAATGCTCCTTCGATGGTTGGAAAATGTAATGCTACTGATCGTGTGCAATTAGCCGAGTAAGAAAATAGTGCTCTGTGGCACACTGCCGTAGACAGCTGTGCACATGGAGTACACATCCCAAGAAATTTGGGGAACCAGGTTCCGACTATACAAGCCATACTGTTGCAGATGTTATTCGTGTGATTTGCGCCAAAACGCACGAACCGTCGACCAGGGATGGACATGACAGAAGCAGTCTCCCCCATGCGTTGGCATACACGACTATTCCGTGGCGCTCATGTGCTGCCGAGCAAACTGACTGAGCAGCGCCAGTACTGCTACGCTCGCCGCGGAAATGCAGAGAACGGTTGGTGTCGCATCTGCGGAAACCAGTAAAGCCCCGAAGATTGCCCCCAGTGCGGACCCCAAGTAATTGGCGGAAGCATTCGCAGCCACAGCTGTAGCCCCGTCGGCCGGATTCGCCTGAAGCAAGATGTGTTGCTGAGGTGCGAGCGAGGCCCACCCGCACATTCCCCAGAGAAACAGGCTAGCGACCAAAATCCACGCGGTTTGGTCTTGCGTCATGCCGAGCAGCGCGAAAGTGAGGCCTCCGAGTATAACCATGCTTAGTTGCAACGGGGCACGCCGGTCTAACAGTCTGCCTACGCCTAGCGCTCCCACCGCACCCCCAATGCCCCAGACCCAGATCGCAAGCGTCTGGTGAGACGCCAAGCTCCCTGAGGACAAAATCACAGTCATGTAGGTGTAAAGCCCCAGAGAAGCGACACCTGTCAGAAGAGTTACGGTCACCGTAACTAGATTTTTGGGTCGCGCGATCGAGAGCAACCGTTCACGAGCGCCCGAAGCAGGAATAGCAGGCAGGTCGCGGCCCCGCAGAAAAGTTCCCGCCAGCGCCGCGCCTCCGATAGCTGCGATCAGCAGGATGGCGGCTCGCCATCCCCAGTACTGCGCTAGTGCCAGACCTGCTGGGACTCCAAATACGGTGCCAACTGCCAAACCCGCAAGGACTAGCGCCAGTGCACGTCCACGACGTACTTCCCCTGCAATCTCTGCCGCGACCGCGGACGACAGCGGTGAGTACACACCCGCTGCTGCGCCAGCCACCACTCGGGAGCCTAAGAAGAACTCAACAGTCGGCGAGAACGCCGTGGCTAGGTTTGCCACAGTGAAGATAAGCAGGGACACGATCAGGCTCTGTCGTGACCGCCTTCCCGCGCGTCCAGCTAACAAGGGGCCTGCTATCGCATATGAGCCGGTGAAGGCCGCTACTCCCAGGCCGACAGTAGCTTCGCGTGCGTCTAGAGATGAGGCGATAGTAGGAAGGAGACCGGCGACAACATATGCGTCCAGCCCGAGCGCGACACTGCCCACCACGAAGGGCCAGAGCCGCCCCATCATTCCTGTACCTCTGTAGGGACAGCATTGGCCACCACTGCTGAAAGCACTCCAGGGAACAAGCGATCGAGATCCTCCCTCCTCAACCGGATCAGACATGCACGCCCCTCCCCCCGGGTCCATGTCACCCCTGCCTCCCGCAACATGCGGGTGTGGTACGTCAGCGTCGACCGGGGCAAGTCGTCCGCGAGCTCGAGACTGTCGTGCTCGAGCCCGTCAGCCAGACGACGAATCATCTCGAGACGCGTGGGATCGCTCAAGGCTGCCAGCACCCTGGCCAGGGTAATTTCATCAGGCTCCGGGTGGTGGTACTTGCGAGGGGACATGGAACCTCCTTCAATCGTGCAGCAATACCTGCATAATAATCATGCAAGTATTCCTGCACAACTCCGTCCTATTCGCCGAAACTCCATCAACATCTTCGATCAACGCGACTAAGCGTCACGTACATTGGTCACATGACTTCCACCCCCTCGCGGAACTGCCTGCAGATCCCCGTCCTCGGCACCGGCGGCACCATCAGCTGCACCCACTCCCCCGAAGGCGACCTTGTTCCAACCCTGACCTGTGCAGACATTGTCAGGCAGGCTCACGTTCCGCAGGGGTTCGAGGCCCTGCCACACGACATCATGAGCATCGACTCCAGCTCCATCACCCTCCCCCAGATCGACCAGCTCGTCGCCCACATCGCACGCTTCTACTCCCCCACTCCGGCGGGCATCGTGGTGTTGCACGGCACGGACACGATGGAGGAATCCGCCCTGGCCGCCGCCTGTGCCCTTGAGCTGCCCTGCCCTGTGGTGTTTACGGGCGCCCAGCGCCCGGGTGATGACGCCGCACCGGACGGCCCGGCCAACCTTTCCCGCGCGTTCGCCGCGCTTGCCTCCGGTGAGCTCTCCCCGGATGTCCACATCGTTTTCGGGGATGCCATCCTGCCCGCCCGCGGGGCGTACAAGGCGCACACAACGGCAGAGACCGCCTTCCGCAACGCGCTGGCCGACTCCGGTCAAGAGGCACCTTCACCCGGCTCAGAAGGAACGGGATCCGGCTCGGCAGAAACAGAGCCCGAACCCACCAGCGCCTCCGCCCCGCCGCGGATCGCGGGCCTGAACGTGCCGATAGTCACCACCTTTGCGGGCGATGACGGGCTGCTCATCCGCGCGCTGCGGGAGCGGGACGGCGCCGGTTCAGATCGCGACGGCGCGGTGCCGGAGCGCGACGGCGCGGTCCACGGCCTGGTGCTGGCTGCCATGGGCTCCGGCAACATCCCCACCGCGGTCGCGGCAGAGCTGTCCGCCTGGCGCGCCGATCGCAGTGCCCAGGCAGGCGAGCTTCCCGTGGTCGTGTGCAGCCGCGTGCCCACTGGAGGGGTTTCCTTCGTCTACGGCGGCAGTGGCGGCGGGGCGCAGCTCGCCCGCGACGGCCTCCGCAGCGGCGGGGCGCTGCGCCCCAGCCAGGCGCGGATCGAACTGCTCTACGAAATCGCCCGCGGCCGCTAGCGCCCCGTGCCCCGCTCTCGCTAGGCTCACTCCTCCACTAGCCCGTCCAGATCCCAGCCCAAACTGTCCAACGGATCCGCGGGGCTTAGGTCCTCGTCGTCAATCCGGAAGGTGCGGGTCTTCCCCGGGCCGGTCGCGGCGGTCTCGAAACGCACGCTGACCACCCCGTTGCCAGCCCCTTGGACCCACCCGTGCCCATACTCCACGTGCGAAACATCCTGGGTGGCGCGCCAGCGGGGCTGGGCCGTGGTGGCGTCATGAGTAAAGACAGAAAGACCCGAATCGGCCTCGTTACCAGCGACGATGGGCACCGGCGGGCCGTCGAGTTCGGGGAACAACAGCTCCTGGCGATCGGCCACCAGGCCGGAGACGCTCACGCCGACCAGGCGAAAAGCACCGGCCTCCTCCGGGCGCGGCAACAGGCGCTGGGCTAGGGCGAAGATCTTGTCGAAGTCCTCCGTCGGCGCGGGCAGCCCGGCGGACTTGGTGTGCAGCTGGAAGTCGGTGGTGCGGGTCTTGACGGTAACGGTGCGGGCTGCGCGGCCGTCCTTTAGCAGACGGCGGTGCATCGCCAGCGCGGTCTCGTGCAGCACACGCATGGCCTCCGTGGTGGTGCGCGCGTCCACCTGCAGAGTCTTTTCGGCGCTGACCTGTTTGGCGGGCGCACGGGGAGCAACGGGGCGCGGATCATCCCCGGCGGCCATGCGCTGCACCTCCGCGCCGACGGACCCCAAAGCCCCGCGAATATCGGCGGCATCTGCCGCTACGAACTGGCCGATCGTATCGATACCCATGGTGTGCAGCTTCCCCTGTGCCACTTTGCCGATCCCCCACACGTCGCCAACGGGCCGATCGGCAAAGACTTCCATTCGGGACTCCGGCGGCACAACGAACACCCCATGGGGCTTGGCCAGATCGCTGGCCATCTTCGCATCCAGCTTGGTGGCGGCCATGCCGACAGATGCTGGCAGGCCGGTCTCTTTTTCCACCGTGGCCTGCAGCTTTTCGGCCCACTCGCGGGCCTCTTCGGCGCTGGTCAACCCCTGTGGCTCGGCGAAGCCCTCGTCCACGGAGAGCTGTTCCACCACGCCCGCGTGCGCCCGGATGACCTGGAAGATGCGCCGCGAAGCCGCGGTATAGACCTCCTTGCGCGGCAGCACTACCACCGCGCGGTGTTTGCACAGGCGAACGGCCTGGCTCATCGGCATTGCAGAACGCGCGCCGAAGGCACGGGCTTCGTAAGAGGCACCGGCCACCACCCCACGGCCGCCCAGCCCGCCGACCAGCACGGGCCGGTCGCGCAGGGTCGGTCGGGTGAGCTGCTCGACGGAGGCGAAAAACGCATCCATGTCGATGTGAGCCACCCAGCGCATGTTCCTACCCTGCGGGTCTAACCGCCTTTTTCTTTAGGACGCCACCACGATGTCCGCCGTGCAACCGTCGGCAACGTCGTGGCTGAGCTGCTCGCCGACGACAATCTTCACGTCCGTGGCCAGCACCTCCTTGGCGATCGCATCCGCGTGGGTGCGGGCCCACTCTTCCTTGTCCGCAGGAACGGACAGGGTCAGGTGGATCCGGTCTGTGACCTGCAGGTCGGCGGCCTTGCGGGCCTCCTGCAGGCCGCGGACGCGGTCGGCTGCCCAGCCTTCGGACTCTAGCTCCGGGGTGGTCTGGGTATCCAGCACCACCAGGCCGTCCTGACCGGAGACCTCGGCGGTGTGATCCGGGTCGGCGGCGACGAGCTTGCGGGTGAATTCGCCATCCTGCAGCTCGATGCCATCGGCGGTGACCACACCGGCGCCGTCGACGGTGTAGTTGCCGGACTTCACAGCCTTGATCACGCGCTGGACATCCTTGCCCAGGCGCGGGCCAGCCGCGCGGGCGTTCACGACAACTTCGAAGCGGCCGACCTTGTCCACGTCCGCAGTCAGCTCGACCTCCTTGACGTTCACTTCGTCGGCGATGATCTGGGTGAAGTCCTCCAGGGCGTCGGCATTCGGCAGCGCGACGGTCAGCTGCGGCAGCGGCAGGCGGTTGCGCAGCTTGTGTGCCTTTCGCAGGGAGCTCGTCGCGGAGCTCACGGCGCGCACGGCGTCCATAGCCGCCACCAGTTCGGCATCCGCAGGCAGATCGGCGGCGTTCGGGAAATCCGCCAGGTGTACGGAGCACTCGCCGGTCAGGCCGCGCCAGATCACCTCGGTGGTCATCGGCAGCAGTGGCGCGGCGGCACGGCTCAGGGTCTCCAGCACGGTGTACAGGGTGTTGAAGGCCTCTGGGTGAACCGCGTCGCCTGCCCAGAAGCGGTCGCGGGAGCGGCGCACGTACCAGTTGGTCAGTGCGTCGCAGAACCAGCGGATCTCATCGCACGCGGTGGCGATATCGGTGTTATCCAACGCATCGGATACCGCCTGCACCGTGCCATGCAACTTCGCCAGGATGTAGCGGTCCAGCACGTTGGTGGACGACGTATCGTACCGCGCGGGCTGGGAGGCATACAGTCGCAGGAAGGAGTACGCATTCCACATCGGCAGCATCGCCTGGCGTACGCCTTCGCGGATGCCCTGCTCGGTGACGATCAGGTTGCCGCCGCGCAGGATCGGCGAGCTCATGAGGAACCACCGCATAGCGTCGGAGCCGTCGCGGTCGAAAACCTCGTTGACGTTCGGGTAGTTGCCCTTGGACTTACTCATCTTCAGCCCGTCGTCACCCAGCACGATGCCGTGGGCTACGACCTTCTTGAACGCCGGGCGGTCGAACAGCGCGGTGGACAAAACGTGCATGGTGTAGAACCAACCGCGAGTCTGGCCGGAGTACTCCACGATGAAGTCCGCCGGAGAGTGGCTATCGAACCACTCCTTGTTCTCGAACGGGTAGTGCTTCTGCGCGAACGGCATAGAGCCGGACTCGAACCAGCAGTCCAGCACCTCCGGCACGCGGCGCATGGTGGACTTGCCCGTCGGGTCATCCGGGTTCGGGCGGGTCAGCTCGTCAATGTCCGGGCGGTGCAGCGAGGCCGGCTTGCGGCCGAAGTCGCGTTCCAGTTCCTCCAGGGAGCCGTAGACATCCATGCGCGGGTACTCCTCGGAGTCGGAGACCCACACCGGGATCGGCGCGCCCCAGTAGCGGTTGCGGGAGATATTCCAATCGCGCGCACCCTCCAGCCACTTGCCGAACTGACCGTCGCGGATATGGGAAGGCGCCCACTCGATCTGCTCGTGGTTCAGCTCCACCATGCGGTCGCGGAACTTCGTCACGGCGACGAACCAAGACGGCAGCGCCATGTAGATCAGCGGCTCACCGGAGCGCCAGGAGTGCGGGTAGGAGTGCTCGATCGTCTGGTGGCGCAGCACGCGGCCCGCAGCCTTCAGGTCCTTGATGATGGCCTTGTTCGCGTCGAAGACCAGCTGGCCCTGATACTCGGGCGCCAGGGAGGTGAACTTGCCGTCCATGTCCACCGGAATCTCCAGGTCGATGCCCGCAGCCTCGCAGGTAAACATATCGTCCTCACCGAAGGCCGGAGCCTGGTGAACCACGCCCGTACCGTCAGCGGTGGTGACGTAGTCTGCGCACAGCACGCGGAAGGCACCCGCCTTAAACTCGCTGCCGGGGTTCCCCTCGCCGCCTTCGACCTTCTCGCCCGCGCGCTCGGCGAAGTATCCGAACAGCGGCTCGTAGGTCATGCCCTCCAGCTGCGCACCGGTGAACGTACCCAGCACCTCGGCCTTCTCGCCGAGCTCCTTGGCATACGCACCGCGCAGGTCGTCGGCTAGCACCACGGTCGCACCGTGCATGCCCTCTGCTCCGTCGGCACCTGCGGCGTCATCCCCAATCCGCACCGCGGCGTAGACAACCTCCGGGTTAACGGCCAGAGCAAGGTTCGCCGGCGTGGTCCACGGGGTGGTCGTCCAGCCGATAAATGCAGCATCGACCAGCTCCGGGTGCTGCGCCAGAGTCTCTACGGAGGCCGTTCCCTCGGTCGCACCGGTGATCGGGAAAGTCACCGTGATGGTTGGATCCTGGCGCATCTTGTAGGAATCGTCCAGGCGGGTTTCCTGGTTCGACAGCGGCGTGTGCTCTGCCCAGGAGTACGGCAGCACGCGGAAGCCCTGGTAGATCAGGCCCTTGTCGTAGAGGGTCTTGAAGGCCCACATAACGGACTCCATAAATCCCGGATCCATCGTCTTGTAGCCGTTGTCGAAGTCCACCCAGCGTGCCTGGCGGGTGACGTATTCTTTCCATTCATCCGTGTAGCGCAGCACGGAGGTCGCGCAGTAGTCGTTGAACGAGCGCATGCCCATCTCTTCGATACCGGCGCGATCCTTGATGCCCAGCTGCTTTTCCGCCTCTAGCTCGGCGGGCAGTCCGTGGCAGTCCCAGCCGAAAACTCGGGCGACCTTCTTGCCCTGCATGGTCTGGTAGCGCGGAACGATGTCCTTGACATAGCCCGTCAGCAGGTGGCCGTAGTGCGGGAGGCCGTTGGCGAACGGCGGGCCGTCGTAAAAGACGTATTCTTCGGCGTTGTCGCGGGCAGCGACCGATTCGTTAAAGGTGCCGTCTTTCGCCCAGTACTTCAGTACGTTTTCTTCGAGAGCGGGGAATGCAGTCGAGCCGCCGTTGGACATATCGACGCGCGGGTAAGCGCCGCCTGCGGGAGTTGCTTCAGCCATGGTGGTTCCTAATTCTGTCGTTCGCTGTTGTCTTTGGTCTTTTTCTTTATGACGCCCACCGGCGTGAACCGGCGAACGTGCCATTAAAACAACAGGGACGCATGGGCATTAAAGCCCAGCGCGGTACCACCCTGATTGACGAGCCCGCTTTAGCCAAAGCTTTGCGCAGGGGGCTCGCCCACTTCTTCACTTACGGCTGTGACGTGCCGCGATTCCGCCCGGGTCTAGTGAGATGCACTGTGCGCATCCGTTCTTCCGGGAACGCTCCCCGGTGATGGCCGGATCGTTGCGTGGTTGGGGCTATTAAATTGTCAATCGCCTTTAACCCTACACGCTGCGCATATGGGGTGGCGGCGTGGGGTGCTCGTGGGGTGCTCAAAGCATTAGCGCTTGCGGTGGCGAACCAGGTCGAAGATGAACAGCGCCACGCCTACTGCTGCCACAGCCACGCAGACCCACGCCCAGGTGGTGGATCCGACGGCCAGGCTGACAACGAGCGCCACAAAACCGACGACCGCCAGGAGGATCGCTGCGAAAAGCATCGTCTGTGTATCCTCCTAGCGGTCGTCGGTGAGGTTAGAGCCGGTGGGCTCTGGAACTACTTACTTGTTGTCGCCCTCGACCTCGATGGAACCTGCGGGGGCTGCGGTGCCGCGGCTGTTCAGCTCTTCCAGCTGAGACTCCAGGAAGGTCTTCAGGCGGGTGCGGTACTCGCGCTCGTAGGTGCGCAGCTCTTCGATGCGTGCCTCGAGGGTGGCCTGCTGCTTCTTTACCGTGTTCATGATCTCGGTGTGCTTGCGCTCTGCGTCTTCCTGCAGGGCGTTTGCCTTCTCCTGTGCGGAGCGGATCTGCGCCTGGGACTGAGCAGTAGCGTCGGAGATCATGACCTCGGACTTCTGCTTTGCGTCTGCCAGCTGTGCGTTGGACTTCTCCTCGGCGTCCGCCAGCATCTTCTCGGAGCGGGTCTTCGCGTCGGACAGCTGAGCCTCGGAACGCTGCTTGGCGTCTGCCAGAGTGTTCTTGGAGCTGTTGTCCGCGTCGTCGATGGTCTTCTTAGCGGTAGCGCGAGCCTCCTCCAGCATGCTGGAGGACTCTGCCTTGGCATCGCCGGTCAGGCGATCTGCCATCTCCTGTGCCAGGGACAGGACGCGAGCGGCCTGCATGTGGGTCTCGGCGGTAGCAACGCCGGACTTGCCGTCGCCGGAAGCGACAGCACCCTGGGATGCGAAACCGGAAGCCTGGGCCGGAGCCTGCATCTTTGCATCCTCGGCAGCCTTCTCTGCCTTCGCAGCGCGCTCCTCGGCAGCCTTCAGCTTGGCCTCGTAGTCCGCCTTGATCTTCTTCTCAATCTCGGCAGCGTTGGCTTGGGAAGCGGCTACACCCTGCGGCTGGGCGGTTCCCCGCTGAGCCTGTGCCTCTGCACGGGCATCCTTGCGAGCCTGCTCCAGCTTGGTGGAGTACTCGGACTCGAACTTGCGGCGCAGATCAGCCTCGATCTCGCGACGCAGGGCAGCTTCATCCACCTGGGTGGCGCCTGCGGCACCCGCTACGCCGGCAGCGCCGGCGCCAGCGGAGCTGGACTCCAGCTGGTCTACCTTCAGCTTGAGGTCGGAGTTTTCGTCCTGCAGTTCCGCAAGAGTGTCCTCCACGAGGTCCAGGAACTGATCGACCTCGTCCTCGTTGTAACCACGCTTGCCGATCGGCGGCTTGCTAAAAGCTACGTTGTGCACATCAGCCGGAGTGAGTGGCATAGGTTGTCCCTTTCCCTTTCGGATTGCCTCAAAGTGCTAGAAGGCGTTCGCAACAGTGATGAAAACTATTGATGGTTTATGAAACAGATACAAAGCATACCAGCATCTGTTGTATCAGTCTCAACTTTAGCTCTAGATTAACACCTTAACCGTTGCTCAACTTCACTCAACTTGAGTCGACCATAATCACATCAGCCTCACAGCTACCACCCCACGCGCCTCACCCCCCTGCTATTACCCCCATATGACACTTTTTAATTTTCTTTAGCAGAGCACGTAACGCTTCGCACTCCCCCGCGTTGTAACAAGTGACCGAAAG
>NZ_JAKMUV010000007.1:0-113911 GCF_027570165.1 Corynebacterium macclintockiae | reverse complement strand
TACTTCTGGACAATCTTAGTAATCCTAGGCAGAGATATAGAATATTTGTTCGATTACTGGGTGGCTTGTCCATTCCCCTTTGTACACTTACCTCCATTCTCAACCACCACAGCTGTTCACCTAAGCGAACGCAGAAGGGTAAGGTAATGAACCATGACGACCACGAACCCCAGCAAGCGCCGGGCGTTCCTGACGGGAGTGGGCAGCATCCTCGATCTACAGGGCGCCGCGACGTACCGCCGCATGCAAAGCCTAATGCCACCCCCCAGCGCCGAGGACTTCCCTCAACGTAGCATTGGTACGGGCATCAGCTCTGAGCAGCTCCGAAACGACCCCGTTCTCCTCGCCCAAATAACCGCCTACCTGGAAGAGAACCATCTGCATGTCCCGCTTCTTATGCCGGACATCGACAAGATGAGTGAATTGCGAAGTGAAACCCCGAGCTTTACTCGGCGTATGTGGAGGCATTGCGCTCACAAACCCGGGCCGACGAGCTAACGCGAACAGCGCCTTACATAGAGCCTGCCAAGGCCGCGAGAAGGGGGCAGATATTTGGCCTCACCGCAGTGCTCGCAGTTCTACTTCTATGTGGTTACCTGGCCTTTTTGGGATATGTGATTAGTGCAAGCATCATTGCAGGATTCGATCTGGTGGCCTTAGCAAGTGTATTTGCCAACGGTCGGCGAATAGAGAACTCCTGACCACTTCCCTCGTGCACGTCAACCCAAGGGCGATCACAAGGGCGAAAGCCACGGGCGAACCAATTTGTTGGGAACCCGCTACCGGTCGACCAGCAACCGAGTACTACTTGCAAATACAAAGCTAGTCCACGGAAACAAAACACGATTCTTCCGCATCTTTACCTACAGCCGTGCATTTTGCCTACGGTGCAACGCTTTTACCCAGCCACAGAAAAATGTAGACAGATGAACTCGCCCAACAAGAATCCTCAAGACCGCCCTTCCCCAGCACCAACCCCAGAGCCAACCCCAGAGCCAACCTCTATGCAGGCTCCGAAGAGCAAATCAACAAGTCCCTGGAAAAGATCAAGCCGGACTGGAACAAGCAGGCAATTAAGTATGCCCGTCACCTCGCCGAACCCCTTGGAACCGATGATCGGGATACGATATACAACACCATGACTGAGGGCGTTGGCTTCACCCACGAACAAGCCGAGTACGGCATCAGCAACATGTAGCCCGCGCCCACTACCGCCCACCCCTACCAGCCCACCCCACCCACCCCTCACCCCACTCCCCTCCACCACTCTCAAAAGTCCAGACTCAAAGGAACTCCAATGGAAACCCCAACCTCGAACCCCTCACCTCAGAAACCTAATCCGTTCGAAGATCCGTCCAACAGGCCACCTGGCGCAGCCCAAGAGGATGCAAAGCAGGCCAAACCCGGCGGCAAGAAGCTAGCCCTGATCGTAATCGGCGTGGTCGCTCTGATCGGCATCATCGGTGGCTCCGTCTGGTATTTCACTAGCGGTGACGATGAGTCTGGCAACGACCAGCAGCCCGCCGCTACCTCCGAAGACAAGGGCTCCGCCGAAGAATCCAACTCCAAAACCGACATGACCGCCATGGACGTCAGAGGTGACAACAACGGCGGGACTAACGCCCCGAATGGCAACCCAGCGGACTCCCCATCGGACTCCTCAGCGGACTCCCCGACCAGCACCCCCAACGCATCTGGCGCGCCTGCACTGCCCGACCTTTCCGACCCTTCAAAGCCCAAGACCCAAGATGGTGCAAACAAGGCAGCCGCAACCGCCTACAACGTTTTCAAACTGTCCGAAAAAGGCATCCACGACAATCTGAAGATCCAGGGCTACTCCGAGGACCAGATCAACAAAGCCATCGAAAAGCTAAACCCCGATTGGAATAAGCAGGCCGTGGACATGGCCCGCCAACTCTCCAAGGGCGACTCACCGATGCCCAAGAATCAGCTCAAGGACATGCTCACTAGGAACCTTGGCTTCACCGACGAGCAGGCCCAGTACGCCCTGGACAACATGTAGCCCACACCCCACCCCTAACCTGAGGATTAACCCAGGAAAGGGGTGGCTTTTCTTATCGTGTAGGTAGATTCGCCGACGGTTATTTAGTCTTTACGGAGTGTGCACAGAGCAAGCCTGCTCTGCCCTCCACTTTTGACAGACGACAAGGACTAGGCCAATGACCGCTCCCCAACCCGCTCCCTACGGCGATTCCTACGGTTACCCCTCCAGTGGTCCGGCACCTCAACAGTCGGACAACAAAGGAATGGGCAAGGGCAAGGTTGTGCTCATCTTCATCTTGGGCGTCGTCGGCACGCTTGTAGCGCTGGGCATCATCGGAACCATTTGGGGTGAGGAGGACTCGAGTGACAATGCATCCTCTTCCTCCAGCAGCGTTGTCACCGTGACCGAAACCGCACCGTCTGAAACCAGCGATAGTCCCAACCCAACCTTTCCGGAAGAAGATGCCACAGAAAGCACCGGCCAGGTTGCTGAGGTACAGAACTCTGACTCCGAGGGAGTAGAAGAACCAGCCGGTGATTCCAACGCTGCGGACGGCAATGCAACTCGCGAGCAGCGCAACGCGCTGCGCTCTGCCAACAACTACCTCAATCTGATGGCATTCTCAGACCCGGGGCTCCGTAAGCAACTCGACTATGAAGGTTTCCCGGCCGATGCCATCGAATACGCCATGCAGAACATCACGGTCGATTGGAACGCTCAGGCTGTCAAAATGGCTCAGCAATACGACCAGTCCGGCCTAGCAATGTCTAACGACGGACTCTACGACCAGCTAATCTACGAGGGCTTTACCCCAGAGCAGGCCCAGTACGGCGTGGACAACATGTAGTCCCCTGCCCCTGCACCCCTGCCCCTGCCTCCTTAACGAACCAGCCTCTTCACGGCCTGGGATACCTCCGCCAGTTTTTCCTCGGCTTCCTCTCCCCCGGCCTCCGCGGCGTGCCGCACGCAGTGGTTCATGTGGTCGTCCAACAACCCCAGCGCCACGCCCTTCAGCGCAGACTGCAGCGCGCTGACCTGCGTGAGGATGTCGATGCAATATTGCTCCTCATCCACCATCCGCTGCAGCCCGCGCACCTGCCCCTCGATCCGCTTCAGCCGCGCCAGGTAGCGCTCCTTGTCACTCAAGTACCCGTGCATTATTTGAATCCTTTCAACCGCAGGCTGTTGCTCACCACAAACACACTAGATAACGCCATCGCCGCCCCGGCCAGCATCGGGTTCAGCAGACCGAATGCGGCCAGCGGGATCGCCGCCACGTTGTAGGCAAACGCCCAGAACAAGTTCGCCTTGATCGTCCGCAGCGTCTTGCGCGCCAGCCGCAGCGCATCCGCCACTGCCAGCAAGTCGTCGCGCATGACGGTAATGTCCGCCGCCTCGATTGCGGCATCCGTCCCCGAGCCCATCGCAATGCCCAGATCCGCGCTCGCCAGCGCCGCCGCGTCGTTCACGCCGTCACCAACCATCGCCACATTCTCCAGCGAGCGAACGTGCGCTACCTTATCCTCCGGCATCACCCCGGCGATCACCTCGTCAATTCCCACCTCGCGCGCCACGGCGTCCGCCACCTGCTGATTATCACCGGTCAGCAGCACGGTCTTCAGGCCCATCTCGTGCATCTTCCGCACCGCTTCGGCACTGGTGGGCCGCACTGTATCGGCCACGCTGATGGTGCCGATCGCCTGCCCATCGGCGCTAATGCTGACTGTGGTTGCCTTATTTCTGGACGCCCCCTCGTCCCCCCGACCAACCCGAATCACCTGGCCGCCGACGGTTCCCTCCACGCCGTGTCCAGGCAGATTCCTAAAGCCGGTAACTTTCGGCAGGTCGCCGAACTCCGCCCGCCCGGCTTCTGCAATGGCTCGGCCGATGGGGTGCTCCGAGTACGCCTCGACCGCCGCCGCGGCGCGCAGCACCTCAGCGCGGGCGCCTCCTGTCGGGGCCACGTCGACTACCCGCATGGTGCCCGTCGTCACCGTGCCGGTCTTATCCATCACCACGGTGGTGATGGCGTGCGCGCCCTCCAAGACCTCGGGTCCGCGGATCAGAATGCCCTGCTCGGCCCCGCGACCTGTGCCGACAAGCAGGGCTGTGGGCGTCGCTAAACCAAGGGCGCAGGGGCACGCGATGATCAGCACCGCGACCGCATTGCTAAAGCCCGCGAACAGCAGCGTGACCAGCGCGATCGCGATGACGACCGGAACGAAAATGCCGGAGACCTTGTCGGCCAGGCGCTGGACGTCGGCCTTGCCCGACTGAGCCTCGTCGATCAGCTTGGCCATCTGCGCGAGCTTCGTCTGCTCGCCAACGCGGGTGGCCTCCACGACCAGGCGCCCGGAGGTGTTGATGGTCGCACCCGTGACCTCGTCGCCGGGACCGACGTCGACGGGCACGGACTCGCCGGTGAGCATCGACTGGTCAACCGCGGACAGGCCATCCACGATGCGGCCGTCCGTGGCGATCTTTTCGCCAGGGCGAGCCAGGAAGTGGTCGCCGATCTGCAGCTGCTCGATGGGTAGCAACGTTTCCCCGCCATCTCGCAGCACCGTGACCTGCTTGGCGCCCAGGTCAGTCAGCGCGCGGATGGCATCCCCGGCGCGCTGCTTCGCGCGCTTCTCGAAGTACCGGCCCGCCAGCACGAACGTCACCACTCCCGCGGCAACCTCGAAGTAGATGTCCCCCATCGGGTCGCCTGCGTGGTTCAGGATGGACCAGCCGTGGCGCATGCCGGGCTCGCCCGCGTGGCCAAAGAACAGGGCGTACAACGACCACAGATAAGCCGCTGAGGTGCCGACGGTGATGAGGGTATCCATCGTCGCCGCGCCGTGCTTCAGGTTCACCCACGTGGCCTTGTGGAAAGGCCAACCCGCCCACAGAATCACCGGGGTTGCCAGGGCGAAGCTGATCCACTGCCAGTAGTCGAACTGCAGCGGCGGGATCATCGCCAGTAAGATCACCGGGGTGGCCAACGCGATGGCGACCACGAGGCGGCGCTTCAGGCCGCGCAGCTCCTTGGCGGCGGGGTCGTCGCCGGCGGGCTTCTCCGGCTTTGGCACGCTGCCGCCGTAGCCGAGCTTCTCCACGATCGCGATGTACGCGTCCGCGTCGGTGGCCGCCCCCTCCCTCGTTTCGATGTGCGCCTTCTCGGTGGCGTAGTTGACGGTGGCGGTCACACCCTCCTGCTTGTTCAGTTTCTTTTCGATACGGTTCGCACAGGAAGCGCAGGTCATTCCTGTGATGTCGAGATCTATTACAGCCATGCCCCCAGCATACCCCTAGGGGGTATTAGTAGCCGCGCTCGATGTACTCCTCGATGCGCGCTGCCTCGGCACCTACCGTCGTGGAATCGCCGTGGCCGGGGTATACCTCCATGTCGTGGGGCAGCTTAAACACCTTCGACTGCAGCGACTCGATGATCGTGGGGAAGCTAGAGTACTTCCGCCCTGTCGCACCCGGACCGCCATTGAATAGCGTGTCGCCAGACAGCAGCGCGTTCTGCGTTGGCACCTCCACCACGATGCAACCCGGCGAGTGGCCCGGCGTGTGGTACAGCTTCACATCCCAGTAGGCCCACCGAGGATCCTCCACGTCAATCGGGGTGAACGGTGCATCGCCGTTGGATTCCTCCCACAGCATCCGATCGTCCGGGTGCAGGTAGACCTCCACTCCCCACTTCTGTGCCAGCTCCGGAGCCAGCTCACAGTGATCGTTGTGCGCGTGGGTCAGCAAGATCGCCTCCACGGTGCGATCCCCCACGTGGTCGATAACCTTCTGCGCATCGTGCGCCGGGTCCACCACGATGCAGCGATCCCCTTCGGCCAGCAGGTAGACGTTGTTATCCACGTCCCACTCACCGCCATCCAGCCGGAACTTGCCGGAGGTCTCAAACTGCTCGATCTGCGGGTTGTCAAACTTGTGCTCGCTCATGCTTCCTCTCTACCTGCCTCTTTAACTTCCGGGTCTACGCCCTCGCCTGCTTACTTAAACTCCACCACGGAGCGCAGAACCTCGCCCTGCTTCATCTTCTCGAAAGCGGCTTCCACCGCGTCGATGCCGATGCGCTCATCCACGAAGCGATCCAGCGGGAAGCGGCCCTCCTGGTACAGGTCCACGTACATCGGGAAGTCGCGCTCCGGCAGGCAATCGCCGTACCAGGAGGACTTCAGCGCGCCGCCGTGGCTGAACACGTCCAGCAGCGGCATCTCCAGGGTCATCTCCGGGGTCGGCACGCCCACCAGCACCACGCGGCCCGCCAGGTCACGCAGGTAAAATGCCTGCTTGAAGGTCTGGGGCAGGCCCACGGCGTCCACAACTACATCCACGCCGAATCCACCGTTGATCTCCTGAACCCTCGCCACCAGCTCGTCATCCGAAAGCTCGGAGCTGTTGATCGTGTGGGTTGCGCCGAACTCCTCCTTGGCGCGGGAGAGCTTGGCGTCCGAAACATCGATAGCAATGATCTTCGTCGCACCGGCAACGGCCGCGCCCGCGATGGCGGCCATGCCCACGCCACCTACGCCGATGACGGCGATGGACTCGCCGCGCTTGACCTCACCGGTGTTCACGGCGGCGCCGAGACCGGCCATGACGCCACATCCCAGCAGACCCGCGACCGCAGGGTCGGCATCCGGGTTCACCTTGGTGCACTGTCCTTCGTGGACCAGGGTCTTTTCCGCGAAAGCGCCGATGCCCAGGGCGGCTTCCAGCTCCGTGCCGTCGGTGAGGGTCATCTTCTTCGACGCATTGTGCGTATCGAAGCAGTACTTCGGCTCGCCCTTCTTGCAGGCGCGGCACTGTCCACACACAGCGCGCCAGTTCAGCACCACATAGTCGCCGACCTCCACGTGGGTCACGCGGTCGCCGATCTGCTCGACCACACCGGCGGCCTCGTGTCCCAGCAAAAACGGGTAATCGTCCGTGATGCCGCCGTCGCGGTAGGCCAGGTCGGTGTGGCACACACCGCAGGCCTGGATGCGGACGATCACGTCGTTGTCACCCGGATCAGGGATGACGATGTCGGTCAGCTCGACGGGTTCGTTCTTCGCGCGGGAAATTACGGCTTTCACAGTTGTAGTCATGTCACCCATTGTAGGAGCGACTCGGACAGGCGGCAGCCGGCGCCGAATCACCCGCCTGTTCCGTGCTCTGTTCTGCGCCGTCGGGGGCTTCGCGTAGGATTGGGGCACTAACGGCATTAATGCAGCAACTAAAGCCAGAAACCAAGGAGCCACCATGATTCAGCTCGTCGTCGGAGCCGCCGCGGGTTACCTGATGGGCACGAAGGCCGGCCGCCGTCGCTACGAACAGATCCGCCGCGGCTACCAGTCCGCAGTGAACTCGGACATCACGAAGGCCGTTGTACGTTCCGGCCGCAAGGCACTGGCCAACCGCCTGGATCCGGAGCCGCGCATGCACGAGGTGCGCGACCTGAACCGCTCCACCCGTAATTCACTGGGCGAGGGCCAGACCATCGTCGAGGCCGATGACCTGCACCCGAACGACAAGGTCGACCAGATCGACCAGCCGAAGAATCCTTTTAAGAAGAAGCGCTAACGCGTAAAGTCGCCGAAGTCCGCCGCGCGCTCCTGCAGCGAGCGCCGGTATTTCTCCAGCGCAATCACATCCGCAAATAGCGCGTTATACTCCTCCTTTTGCAGGTCGGGGCGCATGCGCTGCATACGGGACTTCATATCCGCAATCTCGTTACCCACCCAGCGTTCCTGCATCCGCGCCATGATCGCATCCGCGTAGTATGGCAGCCGCTCCTGCGGGCAGTGCAGGTCTTCCACCGCCAGCTCGGAGACCACCGCGGCCCCCATCGGATCCTTCATCTGCGTCGCGATCTTCTCGATCCATCCGGGCCCGCCGTTGCTGTTCGCCGCCCCTCCTAAGGACGCCACAGCCTCAGCCATCGCCACGTATGTCGGATGCACGAAGCTCTCCGGGGGCATGAGGTCGAAAATGGTGGAGGCCAGCTGCGGTTCCTGCAAGGCCAGCTTCATGACCTCGCGGGGGCCTTCCAGGAAGTCGTCATTCGGGTTGGGGCGCTCCATGCCCTTGACCACGTGCAGCCCCGGCGCGCCGGCGCCGCCAGAACCAGTGCCACCAGCACCAGCACCACCGCCAGCGCCCGCGCTAGCACCACCGCCAGCGCCCGCGCTAGCACCACCGCCAGCGCCCGCGCTAGCACCGCCGCCAGCACCCGCGCTAGCACCGCCGCCAGCACCCCCTGCGCCACCGGTCTTCAGCTCCAACCTCGGCCGCTGCGCGCCGGACTTCCGCGCCTCCTTGCGCACCTGATCCAGCACGTCGTTGGGGTTATCCCAGCCCACCCAGCCCGCGGCCTGGCGGGCGTATTCGTCCCGCAGCGCCTCGTCCTTGATCCCCGCCAGCACCGGCACGATGCGCCGCAGGGCGTGCACGCGCCCGTCAATGCTGGCCGTATCGTAGTCGGCGATGAGAGTGCGGATCACGAACTCGAACATCGGAATGCGGGAGGCCACCAACTCGCGCACGGCCGCATCGCCGCGCTTGATGCGCACGTCACACGGGTCCTGCCCGCCCGGCGCGACCGTCACATAGCTCCGCCCGGCGAACTGCTGGTCGCCCTCAAAGGCACGCATGGCCGCCTTCTGCCCGGCCTCGTCGCCGTCGAAGGTGTAGATGATCTCGCCCCGGAAGAACTGGTCGTCCAGCATGAACCGCCGCAGTGCCGCCAGGTGCTCCCCGCCGAAGGCCGTGCCACAGGCAGCCACCGCCGTATCCACCCCGGCAGCGTGCATGGCCATCACGTCGGTGTACCCCTCCACCACCACGGCCTGGTGCTTAGAGACAATGTTCCGCTTCGCCTGATCAATGCCGAAAAGCACCTTCGACTTCTTGTACAGCATCGTCTCCGGCGTATTCAGGTATTTGCCCAGCTTGTCATCGTCGAAAAGCTTACGGGCGCCAAAGCCGATCACGTCCCCACTGACCGAACGGATCGGCCACAAAAGGCGGCGGTGGAACCGATCGATCGGGCCGCGCTTACCCATGCGGCCCAGGCCCGCTGCCTCGATCTCCTTGAACGTAAAGCCCTTCTGCTGCAAGTGCTTCGTCAGCCGATCCCATCCGGCCGGTGCATACCCGCAGCCGAACTGCTCGGCGTGTTCCATGGTGAAGCCGCGTTCGATAAGGAAGTTGCGGGCGACGTCCGCGCCTTCGGCGTCACCAAGAAATTCCTTACGGTAGAACTCAAAGGCCGCCTTGTTCGCGGCGACCAACCTGCGCCGCGTGCCGGGCTCCTCCCGGTTGCCGGGTCGACCGCCCTCGTAGTTGATGCGGTAGCCGATGCGCTCGGCGCAGGCCTCCACGGCCTCGGGGAAGGACATGTGTTCCATCAGCATGAGGAACTTGAAAACGTCGCCGCCCTGGTCCGTGGAGAAGCAGTGGAAGTAGCCATGGTTCGGTCGCACGTGGAACGAGGGGGTCTTTTCGTCCTTGAACGGGCTAAGTCCCTTCATGGAATCGACGCCACCCGGTTTGAGCTGCACATACTCCCCCACTACTTCTTCGATTGGGGTCTGCTCTCGAATTGCTTCGATGTCCCGCTCCGGAATCCTGCCCTTAGCCATAGCCACATGCTAGTACAACCCCCGGACAGCCTGGATCGGGCAGCATTCCGGCGCCGGAAAGCTATTTTCTTAAACAACACATCACGGCTATTCGTGGCGCTAACGTGTTCAAAATAGGATCTACGTCACACCAATGGAAGAGGGATGGTTGACTACCATGTCTAGCTCGCAGACTGACTCACAGAACGCCTCACAGACCAACAACCACTATGACGTGCTGATTATCGGCTCTGGTTTCGGCGGCTCCACCACCGCCCTGCGCCTGGTGGAGAAGGGCTACAACGTCGGCATCCTCGAAGCCGGCCGCCGCTTCAAGGACGAAGAATTCGCCAAGAACTCCTGGCACCTGAAGGACTTCCTGTGGATGCCGCACCTGGGCCTGTACGGAATCCAGCGCATCCACCTGCTCAAAGACGTGATGATCCTCGCCGGCGCGGGCGTGGGCGGCGGCTCGCTGAACTACGCGAACACGCTCTACCAGCCGGGCGAGGCCTACTTCAACGACAAGCAGTGGAACACGATCACCGACTGGGAAGACGAGCTCACCCCCTACTACAAACAGGCGCAGAAGATGCTCGGCGTGGTGGAGAACCCCACCATGACCCCCGCCGACGTCTACTCCAAGAAGGTTGCCGAGGAAATGGGCGTGGGCGACACATTCCGCATGGCACCCGTCGGTGTTTTCTTTGGAGAAAAGGTCGGGCTCGAAGGTAAGCCGTGTGAGACTGTTCCGGATCCATACTTCGGTGGCGTCGGTCCCGACCGAACCGCCTGCCACGAGTGCGGCGAATGCATGACCGGCTGCCGCCACGGTGCGAAGAACACCCTGCTGAAGAACTACCTGTACCTGGCCGAGAAGGGCGGGGCGAAGGTCCACGACCGCACCACCGTCACCGACATCACCTTCGATGGCACCACCTGGACGGTGCAGGCGAAGCAGACCGGGCCGATCACCAAGCGCAACCCCAAGACCAGCACCTTCACCGCCGATAACCTGGTCGTCGCCGCAGGCACCTGGGGCACCCAGAATCTGCTGCACCGACAGAAGGCCAACGGCAACCTGCCGAAGCTCTCGGACAAGCTGGGGCACCTGACGCGAACGAACTCCGAAGCCCTGCTGGGAGCCAACCTCTCCAAGTACTCCCCCGACATGGATTTCTCCGAGGGCGTGGCCATCACCTCCTCCTACTTCCCAGCCCCGGATACGCACATCGAGCCGGTGCGCTACGGCAAGGGCTCCAACGCGATGGGCCTGCTGCAGACCCTGATGACCGACGGCGATAAGCTGCAGCCCCGCTTCCTGGAATTCCTCAAGCAGGTGGTTTTGCAGTACAAGGCCATCCCCCGCCTGCTCAACCTGAGCAAGTGGTCGCAGCGCACCGTCATCAACCTGGTGATGCAGACCAGGGACAACTCGCTGCGCACCTTCCTGCGCAAGGTCGGCCCGTTCAACATGCTGAGCTCCGAGCAGGGCACCGGCGAGCCGAACCCCACCTGGATCCCCGAGGGCAACGCCGCCACCCGCATCCTGGCGAAGATGCTGCCGAAGGGCATCGCGGGTGGCGTGTGGTCGGAGGTCTTCAACATCCCGCTGACCGCGCACTTCCTGGGCGGCTGCGTGATTGGCTCCTCCCCCGAGCACGGCGTGGTGGATCCCTACCACCGCGCGTGGGGCTACCCCAGCCTGTTCATCACCGACGGTTCCGCCATCACCGCGAACCCGGGAGTGAACCCGTCGCTGTCCATCACCGCCAATGCCGAGCGCGCCGCCGCCATGTGGCCGAACAAGGGCGAGGCCGACCCGCGCCCGCCGCAGTCCGAAGGCTACCGTCGCATCGACCCTGTACAGCCGAACAACCCGATGGTTCCGGACGACGCACCGGCCGCCCTCCGCCTGCCACTGCGCGTGCTCTAAACTCTTCCCTATGTCTCAGGGAAGTTCGCAGGGCCTTTCGAATAGCCTCGTGCCCAAGAAGTGGGCCAAATATGCCACGCCGATTATCGGCGCGGCGGTCGTCGCGGCCGGTTGGTTCGGCCTGCATGACGACGGAAACGAGGGTGGTGCTTCCGGTGTTTCTAGTAATGACGCCGACACCTGCGCCGTTGACACCCTCCCGCCGGAAGCCAAGAAGCAGATCGACGACATTTTGCAGGACGCTCCGCCGGACGACGGGGAAGCCGACGGCAAGCACTTCGGCAACTACGAGGGCCTGCTGCCGAAGGAAAAGGGCAGCTACTACCGCGAATACACCGTGAAGACCCCGGGAGTTAACCACCGGGGTGCGCGCCGCATCGTCGTCGGCGGTGGCACAAAGACAGATCCGGAGGTGTGGTACTACACCTCCGACCACTTCGAGAGCTTCTGCTCCATCCCGGACGCTGAAGACTAGCGGGTTTGCGCTGACTCGCACCGCATTGTGTGCAACGTTGATGGCAGCGTGAGCGGCAGCGCGCAGCGTGAGCGGCAGCGCGCAGCTAGGCCCAGGCGGCGCTGATCCCGCTGGCGCGCTTGTCCAGCCGCTCCAACCTGGATTCCGTTAGCGAGGCCACCTGGTCGATAACTACCCGGCGTGCTTCGCGGTCGGAGGCTGCGGCGTCAAACCACGAAGAAAACATGGGGTCCAGTGCGCCCGAGCCGCCGCGCCACAGGTAGTCCGTGACGCGAAAGATGCGCTCGCGCTGGCGCTGCTGATTGGCCAGGTGGCGGGACTCGTCCATCACGTAGAGGACGGCGACGGACTTCAACAGCGTGACCTCCGCCTGGACGAGTTCGGGGATAACCAGGTCGGCGGCGTAGCGGCCTAGTGCCTCCTCGCCGAACTGCTGGCGGGTGCCGGTGACAGCGGCGGTGACGAAGCGGGAAACCAACTCGGACGTCATGGCCTTCAGCGCCGCGAGGTCCTGCATGGAACCTCCGAAATCCGCCGCGCGGGAAACCAGCGCCATGCCTCGCAGGCGGTCGGCTGCCTCCAAGAGTTCCTCCGGGGTGCCGCCGAACACGCGGGCGCCCTTCTCGGCCAACGCGGCCAGCTCCACCAGGTCCCACAGCACGCCGAAGTCGATGCGGCCGGAAAGGATGCCGTCCTCCACGTCGTGCACCGAGTACGCGACGTCGTCGGACCAGTCCATGATCTGCGCCTCCAGGCACTTCCGCCCCTCCGGTGCGCCTTCGCGGATCCACTCGAGGGTCTCCACGTCCTCGGCATAAGCGGAGTACTTGGCGCGCTTGTTGCCCTGTTCGTCGACGGGCCCCCACGGGTACTTGCAGGCCGCGTCCAGGCTGGCGCGCGTGAGGTTCAGGCCGTAGGAGACCGGCGCTGTGCCGGCTGTGCCGGCAGCGCCGGAAGTGCCATCGGTGCCGTCAGCGTCCGCCAGCACCTTCGGCTCCAAACGCGCAAGAATGCGCAGCGTCTGCGCGTTGCCCTCGAAGCCCCCACAGTCGGCGGCAGCCTCGTCCAGGGCGCGCTCGCCATTGTGACCATACGGTGGGTGGCCAATGTCGTGGCTCAGCCCCGCCAGCTCCGTCAGGTCCGGGTCCGCACCCAACGTCTTGCCGATCCCGCGGGCAATTTGCGCGACCTCCAGCGAGTGCGTCAGCCGAGTGCGCGGCGTATCCCCCGACCCCGGCCCCACGACCTGCGTCTTATCCGCCAGCCGCCGCAGCGCCGCGGAGTGCAGCACGCGCGCCCGGTCGCGGTCGAAACTATCCCGGCCGTCAACTACCGCCCCAGGCAGACCCAGGGTTTTCGGCCGGTCCGGCAACCTCCGCTGCTGGTCGTGTTCGCTATACGGGTAACGCATGTCTTCTTTCTTACTTCTCTACTGCCTGGTAGTACAGCATGCCCAACGTCTCGTGCAGGATCGAGTTGGCCTGCGACTTTCGGGTAAACACCGACGGCCCCTGGCGCGTGGGGCTCGCCCACGCCTGCATCCCCTGGTCGCGCACCATCCGCGTGGCCCGCAGCGAATGCGCCGGATCCGTCACCACCACGGAGGTCTGCCAGCCATGGTCCTGCGCCACCTGGGCAAAAGCTTTCGCGGAATCCAGCGTATCCGTTCCTTCCTCCACTGAGACGACCGCGGAATCCGGGATGTCGAAGTTCTCCACCAGGTAGTTCTTCCCCGACGCAGCCTCGGTGTATTCGTCGCCCGCAGCCTTCCCGCCGACAGTGACGATCGTCGGCGCCACCCCCTGTTTGTACAGCTCCGCCGCGTGGTTCAGCCTTGAGGCGAACCAATTCGACGGGTTGCCTGCATACTGCGCCGCGCCGAGTACAAAGATCGTATCCGCCGCGCGCCTATCGTCCGCCCGAGCGAAATGCCAGATCTGGAACGCGGTCACACCGAACACACCCACCGCCACCAAGACGAGGGTTAACAGCGCAACGAAGACATACTTCACCGCGCGCTTCACCGGATGCCGTGCAACTGCCATGCGCAAAACCATACGCGGTCTCCCCCACTTTTTTCGTTAAGGTGGGCTGTATGAAACCGACTTTTTCCCCTACCCGCTTCCTGGCGATCCTGGCTGCCGGCGCCGTTCTCGGATTCGGCTCTTTTCTTATTGACGCCCCCTCGGCCTCAGCAGCCACCGCCACCAGCGAGGTGAAACTTACATCCCAGCTGGTTGACGAGTCCGGGGTGTTGTCTGAGCAGGAAAAAGCGGACATTACGGCGTCATTAAAAGAAGCAACGAAGGAATCCGGCAAGAAGCTCTACATCGTCTTCGTCCCGACCACACCAGGCGACATTAAAGTGCTGGCCGAGCAGCTGCGCGAACAAGACGGCACCGAGAACGTGATCGTGCTGGCCGTGGCAACCGAAACGCGGCAGATCGGATATGCCGCGGGGGCGAAGGTGGAAACCAGCGAGGCGGAGAAGCTGCAGAACGCGGCGCGAGAACACTTCGCCGACGACGACTGGGCCGGGGGTGCGCAGGCGGCAGCGGACAAGCTGGCGGGCAAGACCTCCACGGCAACAAAGGTATGGATCGGCGCGGGAGCTGCCGGAGTGATCGGCGCCGGGGTGGGCGCGGCAGTGTGGACTCGCCGGAACCGGAGGAAGACGCACGCGCAGCAGCTGGAAACTGCGCGCTCGATTGAGCCGGGGAACGTCGGCGACCTGTACCAGCAGCCCACCGACGTGCTGCGCGAGCTGGCGGCCGAGGAGCTGACCAGTACCGACGAATCGATCCGCAAGGGCGACGAAGAGCTTTCCGTTGCGCGCGGAGAGTTCGGCGAAGAACGCACCCGCGACCTGGCCAAAGCACTGCAGCACAGCCGCAGCACGCTGAACAAGGCGTACAGCATGCACGAGCGGCTGAACTCTGGACTGGTCACGGCGGAACCGGAGCAGCGCGACCTGCTGATCGAGATCGTGTCTACCTGCGGACAAGCCGATGACAACCTGGACGGGCAGGCCGCCAAGTTTGCCGAGCTGCGCCAGAAACTGATGAACGCACCCGAGCTGGTGGAAAAGCTACGGCAAACCAGCATCAGCCTGCACAACCGAATTCCGAACGCGCGGGAAATTCTGAGCGATGCGGAGACCCGCGTTGATCCTGCGCTGCTGGATTCCGTGCGCGACAATCCGGACGTGGCCGAGGATGCCCTGACGGAGGCTGAGAAGGCACTGGATACCGCGCGTGGGCTGCTGGACAAGCCGGCCGGGCAGCAGGGCGGACTTATCGATTCCCTGGGCGCCGCGAAGCTGGCGCTGCAGCAGGCAGATTCCCAGCTGTTGGCCGTGGAGCGTGCGGAAGAACACCTGCGTGCAGCGCAGAACAACCTGCCAGCGCTGATTGCTGAGGTTGAAGGCGAGATCTCCGAGGCTGCGGAACTGTCAAAGACCGGCGCGGACCTGGACCGAGACGACTTGCAGGCAGCTGTGGACCAGGCGCAGAAGGCACTGGACAGGGCGCGGGCTGAGGGTTCAACGGATCCGCTGGGCTGTTACTCCGAGCTGCTGGAGGCCGATGGCGCGCTGGATGTGGAGCTGGACGAGGCGCGTGGCATCGCCAACGATTACGCCCGGACGGTGAACATGGTGGACCGCATCATGGAGGATGCGACCCAGCGGTTGGAGGCCGTGGAGGGGCTGATCCGGAACCGCCGGAAGATCATCGGTGTGGATGCGCGTACTTCTGCGCAGGCGGCGCGTTCTGCACTGGACGAGGCGGAACAGCTGCGCGCGGAGGATCCGAAGCAGGCGCTGCGGTCGGCACAGCGCGCTAACCAGTTGGCGAAGCAAGCCACGGCGGAGGCTCGCAAGGACATTAACGACTTCAACAACCGTGGTGGTGGCTTCACCGGCAGCAACTTCGGAGGTTACCGCGGTGGCGGCAGTGGCAGCTTTGTCTCTGGCGTGGTGCTGGGCTCGCTGCTGAGCGGCAACGGCGGCTTCGGCGGCTTCGGCGGCTTCGGGGGCGGCGGTTTTGGTGGCGGCTTCGGCGGCGGTGGCTTTGGTGGCGGCGACTTCGGCGGTAGCGGCTCTTCCAGCTTCTAGCTGGCTGCGACCCTGCTTCCGACTGCCAGTTGGCCGCTGGCCGCTGCCTCTAGCTGGCTGCGCCCCCTGCCTCCGGTTGCCTGCCCCAGTTTCCAGCTTCCCTATAAGACTATTTGCACCCCACCAGCCCCTTCAGCAACATTCCATCATGCACGCCGCCAAGCCGCGGCAGCTAAATGTCGCTAGAACGGGAATATGTTATTGCAAGCATTTTTCATCTACACATAACCGCAGGTCAGCGGTCTGCGAATTTTCCCGAGCCAAGTTCCGCTCCTACAGATTCCCGTTCTAGCGACATTCGACCACTTTCCGTCCCCTCCATGCCCCCTCCACGCCCCCAACTGCGCCCCCCTCCACGCCCCCACTGAAGGCTCCAAAATGATCGGAACTAAACCCAGGACACTTCAAGGTGCCCACCAAACCCGCAAATGTCGGAAAAGTTGCAAAACGTTAGTGACGATACTTTCCAACTACATAAACGCGCAGGTCAAAGCGTTAGCTAATATGAAGCCTTGTGCAAAATTTACGACAACTACAACTTTTCCGACATTTAGTGCCCCACAATCACGGAAATCACGCAGCCCCAACAGTAAAAAGCGCCCGCCCCGAAGGGTAGGCGCTTCAGCAGTAGCCAGCCAACCAGCTTTGACCGACCTAAACCATGCGTAAGCCAGCCTTAGAAAACTACGCGCAGGACAGAGACTGTACCGCCGGCGATAATTGCAGCGGCCGGCAGGGTGATAACCCAAGCCAGGGCGATGGGCTTCATCAGGCCCCAGTTGGCGTCCTTGTTAATAAGGCCAACTCCCAGCACAGCACCAATCAGAATGTGAGTAGAAGAAACCGGCAGACCCAGCACGGATGCGCCCATAACCACAGCCGCTGCGGACAGCTCGGCAGCAAAGCCAGAGGCCGGGTGCATCTTCGTCAGGCCGGAGCCCACGGTGCGGATCACGAAGCGACCAATGAACCACAGGCCGGAGATCAGGGCAACACCCATAGCGACCATGACGGGAAGCGCCACGCTGGATTCCTCAGAAATGCTGTTAGTCTTCAGCACGTCCAGCACTGCCACGAACGGTCCAAGCGCGTTAGCGATGTCGTTGGATCCGTGGCTGAATGCAAAGGCAGATGCGGTGAACACCTGCATCCAGCTGAACAGCAGGAAGGTGGAGCGACTCAGGGCATGCTTCTTCAGAGTGCGGGAGAAGATGTAGACAGCCATCCAGACAACAGCTGCAACCATGCCCATGATCAAGAAGTTGCCCAGGCTGGACAGCTCCAGGTTCATGTTCTTCAGACCCTTGAACAGCAGCATCGCGGAGATAATGATGGAACCACCAGCAGCCAGCAGCGGCACCCAGGTATCCAGAGCGTGGTGAGCCTCAACATCCTCAACGGACTTGTTAATGCGGTGCAGCTTCTTGTAGTAATCGGATTCCAGGTCTTCCTCAGAGAAGCTGTCCTCGCGCATCGTGGTCGAGTCGCGGATCATCGAGTCGGTCATGGCCAGCTGCTCTTCCTCGCTGAGCTGTCCGAAGGCGATCTTGTGCTGAATATTCAGCTCCTTCTTTTCCTTCTTAATCGCCTCAAGGCGCTCTTCAGCCAGCTCGTTATAGACCAGAATTCCGCGCTTAATTGCGCCGTATAGCAAGTATGCAACCACACCGCCCAGCGCCGGGGACAGAACCCAGGAGATCGCGATCTTGCCAACCGCGCCCCACTGAACCATGGACCAGCCGCCGGTACCGGTAACGAAACCAACGGTCAGCGCCGCACCGACGATACCGCCGACGATGGAGTGCGTAGTGGACACCGGCCAACCCATGCGGGTGGCGACAAGCAGCCAGACGGCTGCGCCCAGCAGGGAGGCCATCATGATGTATGCGAAGTTCATCGGCTCTAGGCCATCGATGGCATCCAGGTCGACAATGCCGGAACGGACAGTGTCCGTAACCTCGCCACCAGCCAGGACAGCACCGGAGACTTCGAAGATCGCGGCGACCACCAGGGCCTGCTTCATGCTCAGCGTGCCGGCACCAACGGAGGTACCGAAGGAGTTCGCAACGTCGTTACCACCGATATTGAACGCCATAAACACGGCAAAAATGATGGTAGTCAACAGCACGACTACGCTGGCGTTTTCGCCAACGTAGTCGTGTGCCCAGAGACTAAAAGTCACCAGGGTCACGGCCAGAAGTCCACCGAAGAACAGGTGCCACCAAGTATTATTTCCGTCCTCAGGGGTGGGGGTTATACCCTGGGCCGACGCAGGCGCGGCCGTATCGGTTGTCGCCGACAAGATTCCTCCAAAAGTCAAGATTTCAGACGAGGAATACCTTGGCCCATGCAAGTAAAAGAAATGAGTGCAAAAGGTTAACTACAAGTTAACGGGCGCGGAAATCTCGCATTATTTCTAGTGAAATCTCAGCACCTTCCTGATCAGCGCTTACCTCACTCCGGCACCTAAGCAAAGCACCCCGGCGCCGTCATGAACCCTCCCTCAGGCGCCCCACCCCGGCGCCATCACAGAGGTTTATACAAACCCAATCCAGTAGAGCACCACAATCGGGATGCACAGCAGCAGCGCAATGGTGACCGCCCACGACGAGCTGATCATCCGCGTCTCCATGCACAGCCGCGCCGCCCACGAAATGAACACACGTACATCGATGGGCAGCTTCTCCCCCGGCCCTTCGAACTCCACGTGGAGATTCCGCAGACCGCGGTTCTCGCTGGTGAACTGCCCGGCCTTCTCGCCGTCAATGTCCAGCACGAAGTTCTTCTTCGTCTCCGCGATGATGGTCACGCGGTGCCGGTCGGCCTGAACCTCGTAGCGCTCCGATTTGCCGAAGCTCTTGCCGTCGCCGGTCACCGTCCAGGTGCCCGTCTGGGTCGTCGCCGAGGCAGTGCAGCCATTCTTTGTGACGCCACCGCCGCGGGACTCACCGTCTGCAGCACTGTCGGCAGCCGCAGCGCTGTCGCTGACGTTACTTTCGTCGGGGCCGTGCAACTGCCACGTGTCGCCGCCGAAGCGGATGTTCGTGACGCCGCGCTCGTCGGCGAACTCCGCCACCTTCACCAGATCGTTGCTGGGACCTTCATAGATGGGGAACGTGTGCCCATCACTGGGCAGCCCCCAGCGGATATCGCTGGACATTCCTAGCAGCCCGCCAGTCGCTCGGCGAAGTAGCTGTGCAGATCCTCGATCTTGATGCGTTCCTGCTCCATCGTGTCGCGCTCGCGCACCGTCACAGCGTTGTCTTCCAGCGTGTCGAAGTCGACCGTGACACAGAACGGGGTTCCGATTTCATCCTGTCGGCGGTAGCGGCGGCCAATCGCGCCGGAGGTGTCGTAGTCCACATTCCAGAAGCCACGCAGCTGGTCGGCGATCTTCTCCGCGGTCGGCGTCAGCGTCTCCTTCTTAGACAAAGGCAGAACGGCGACCTTAACGGGAGCCAGTCGACGGTCCAGCTTCAGCACCGTGCGGGTGTCGGTTCCGCCCTTCGCATTCGGTACTTCTTCTTCCGTGTAGGCGTCAACAAGGAAGGCCATCATCGCACGGCCAAGGCCGGCGGCGGGCTCGATGGTGTACGGAATCCAACGCTCCTCCGTGGTCTGGTCGTAGAAGCTCAGGTCCTCGCCGGAACCTTCGGAGTGGACGCGCAGGTCGTAATCAGTGCGGTTAGCCACACCCTCGAGCTCGCCCCACTTGGAGCCGTTGAAGTGGAAGGCGTACTCCACGTCGACGGTGCGCTTGGAGTAGTGGGACAGCTTCTCCTGCGGGTGCTCGTAGAGGCGCAGGTTCTCGGGCTTAATGCCCAGGTCGATGTACCACTGGTGGCGGTCATCGATCCAGTACTGGTGCCACTCTTCGTCCTCGCCCGGCTTGACGAAGAATTCCATCTCCATCTGTTCGAACTCGCGGGTGCGGAAGATGAAGTTGCCCGGGGTGATCTCGTTACGGAAGGACTTACCGACCTGCGCGATGCCGAACGGCGGCTTCTGGCGGGAGGTGGTCATCACGTTCTTGAAGTTCGTGAAGATACCCTGAGCGGTCTCCGGACGCAGGTAGTGCAGGCCTTCCTTGTCATCGACGGGACCCAGGAAGGTCTTCAGCAATCCAGAGAAAGCCTTCGGCTCGGTCCAGGCGCCGGGCTGGCCGGTCTCCGGATCGTTGATGTCGGCCAGGCCGTTTGCCGGCGGGTGGCCGTGCTTTTCCTCGTAGGCTTCCAGCAGGTGGTCGGCGCGGTAACGCTTGTGGGTGTGCAGAGACTCGACCAGCGGGTCAGTGAAGACCTCTACGTGGCCGGACACTTCCCACACGCGCTTCGGCAGGATCACGGAAGAATCCAGGCCGACAACGTCGCGGCGGGAGGTTACCATGTGGCGCCACCACTGGCGCTTGATGTTCTCCTTCAGTTCCACACCCAGTGGGCCGTAGTCCCAGGCGGAGCGGGTTCCGCCGTAAATCTCACCGCAGGGATACACCAAACCCCTACGCTTGGCTAGATTAACGACGGAATCAATGGTGCTTGCCATGGTGGGCGTATCTCCTTGGTCGGAATTTTGCTTCGGTGCAGGCTCAGCTTTCCGGCTCAGAACTTTCAGCTCAGCCGTTTTAAGCTGTCGTGCCCCACATCTTAGCCTGTTCCAGGCAATAGCCGACGGTCGGGGTGGGTTCCCCACAGTGTTTACGCAGTGTGGGAAGCACGCCCTGCGCAGTGCCTATAAAACGCTCCGCGCAGGACGTAGAAAACGCTCCGCTCAAGGCAATGAGCATCAACCGCAGAATGCTTGAAAAATAGAAAGAACCCGCGGTTAGGGGGGGGTAAAACCGCGGGTTCCGGCCACTCTGTCCTCACAAGGAGAATGGGGCCTGTTCCCTTGTAAGCGGGAGCTGCGAGGGGGGGGGATTACGCACGCTCCCAAGGGAACTGCCTCAAATCTAGCCCGTTGCTTTCTACAAAGTCAAGCGTCTACGGAACATTGGTGAAACATTACTTTGCACGCCCCGCCAAGCACCCTAAACTGGGCGTTTCACCAGGCATTTCTACCCCTCTCTGGGGAGTGCCGACAAGACTTATCGAAAGCTTATTGAAAACTGTCGGCTAGAGACCTAGTGTTGGTAGGTATCGCAAAGTAGCGTTGCGCACGATCGCATCCACATAGATCTGCCTGCTACAAACCCCACGACAACCCCCACAACTCCACCGCTCCCCCATTCAAGCGTTGAAGTTGTACCGGAGCCAACCCCCAAGGACTCTCCCCCCAAGGACTGGCACCGAGGACATATCCCAAGGAGCGAACTCACCGTGAGCACGCCAGTTAACAGCAAACTTCCGAAGATCGGCCAACGCAGCACCCGCCAGCGACGCGCTGTGGCGGAGGTACTCGACGGCCTCACCACGTTCTGCAGCGCACAGGACATCCACCAAAAGCTGGTTGCCAAGGAGCACAAGGTCGGCCTAACCACCGTCTACCGCACCCTGCAGCAGATGGCAGAGGTCGGCGCTATCGATACGTTGCACGACGAATCCGGCGAAACGCTATACCGCGCCTGCGCCACCGATGATCATCACCATCACCTGGTGTGCACCTCGTGCCGCCGTACCGTGGAGATCGATGGCGGCCCGGTCGAAGAGTGGGCTGCTCAGACCGCCAACAAGTTCGGCTACGAAAAGTCCGGCCACACTGCTGAGATTTTCGGCTTGTGCGGCGACTGCCAGAAGAAGTAGCCGGCGCTACACGTTGAAGATCGAGCCCAGCAGGTACGTCGCCCCGGCAGCGCCGTAACCGATAAGTAATTGACGCAAGGCGCGTCGACCCGGCTCGACTCCAGACAACAGTCCCACCACAGAGCCGGTGAACATCAGGGCCAGCCCCACCACCACACAGGCGACGATCGCTGCGGCGGATCCGGACATGCCGAAGATGTATGGCAGTACCGGGATTAATGCTCCGACTGCGAAGCACAGGAAGCTGGAGACAGCGGCGGACAGGCCTGATCCGGCGTCCTCAGCACCATCGTCTGCACCAACAGCTGTGGCCTTGGCGGGATCGAAAGGCTGCTCCCCCACTGGCGGGTTGGTCTCGATGATCGAGTCGAAAACCTGGCGGGCGCGCAGGGCTGCCTCCTCCGCGCTCATACCGCGGGCGCGGTACACCAGCGCCAGCTCGTTCTGATTCACGTCCAGGTTCGGCAGCGAACGGCTGGCATTCGGATCCGGGGCGTTTGCACCCAGCAGCTCCTTCTGCGAGGTCACAGAAACGTATTCGCCCGCGGCCATCGACAGCGCACCGGCCAGCAAACCGGCAATGCCCGTCACAAGCACCAAGTGGGCCGACCCACCTGTACCGACCATGCCCAGCACCAGCGCCAGGTTGGACACCAGCCCGTCATTGGCGCCGAAGATCGCTGCCCGGAAATCACCAGACATGCGGGCGCGCCCGCGAGCCGCCAGCCCACGTACAACCTCGGCGTGAATAGCTTCGTCGGCAGCCAACCGGTTCGAGGCATCCTTGTCGGACACATACTCGTTGCGCTGCTCCGACGACTGCATCAGCGCCAGCACGAACACCGACCCGAAGCGCCGGGCCATCCAGGCCTTCATACGGGTATCCAGGCTGGCCTTCCGCGGCAGGCCGACGTATTCGCCCAGCCGGTTCTTCCAATATGCCTCGTGGCGTGCTTCAGCCTCGGCCAGCCCCAGCAGAATCTCGCGCTCCTCACCGGTGCGTTTGCGCGCCAGTTCGCGGTACACGGCTCCCTCGGCGCGCTCATTGGCGAGGTACTGCTGCCAGCGCGCGATCTGTCGCTTCGTCGGCTGCGGTTCGGTCTGCCCTGCCGTCTGCTCCGTCTGCTCCGCCTGCCCCGCCTGCCCGGTCGGCTGCGGCTGTTCTGCTGCGTCGCTCACTTCACACCCCCGAAGCGCCGGTCGCGCTTCGCGAACTCCAGCACCGCCGCCCGCAAGTGGTTCGGCGTGTAGTCCGGGAACAGAACATCCTGGTAGACCATCTCCGCATACGTGGACTGCCAAGGCAGGAAGTTCGAGGTCCGCATCTCCCCCGACGGGCGCAAGAACAGATCCACATCCGGCATGTCGGGCTCGTCCAGGTAGCGGGCGAACGTCTTCTCGTTCACCTGCCGGGGCTTCAACCGACCAGCCTTCACGTCCTCGGCGATCAGGCGCGCAGCATCCGCAATTTCCGCGCGACCGCCGTAGTTCACGCACATGCCCAAGGTCATGGTCGTGTTGTTCTTCGTCAGTTCCTCGGCTGCTTCCAGCTCCGAGATCACCGTCCGCCACAGGCGCGGGCGGCGCCCCACCCAGCGGATCCGCACTCCCAGGCTGTTCAGGTAGTCGCGCTGGCGGCGCAGCACGTCGCGGTTAAAGCCCATCAAAAAGCGCACCTCGTCGGCCGATCGGCGCCAGTTCTCAGTGGAAAACGCGTAGGCCGACAGGTAGTCCACCCCTAGCTCGATGCATTCTTCCACCAGCGATATCAGCACTGCCTCGCCCCGGCGGTGCCCCTCGGTGCGAACCATGCCGCGTTCCTCCGCCCAGCGACCATTGCCGTCCATCACTAGAGCGATGTGCTTCGGTCGGAGCTCTTGCGGGATTTCGGAACGATCCACGTGCGGATATTCGATGCTACTCACCCGTACTATCTTGCCACACGCCCGCGACCGCCCCTATAGCGCCGCGTACGCCGGACACCCGACCTCTAGCTGCTGCCGTACGTGCGCCAGCACAAGGCGGTGCGCCGTCGCCGCGATGTCCTGCCCCTGATGGTTGCGGATTTCTTGGGCTGCTTGGTCATGACGCCCCCTTTTCAGCAACCACAACACGTGCACCGCCGCGGACGGAGGCGTGAATGCGCCCGGAGGTCTACACGTCACGCACACCGCACCCCCGGCTGCCGGGTGGAAGGCCCGGTGAGGGCCGGGTTTCCCGCACTGCGCACAGTCGACCAGGCTGGGTGCCCAACCGGCGACCTCCAGGCCATGCAGCACGAACTCGTCGGCCACGCACACGGGCGGTAGGTCTGAGGTGATGAGTTGCTGGAGTGCGGCGTCCAGAAGAAAGAAGATCGAGTTCGACGACGAAGGTTCGGCGGCGAAAACCTGGGCCATCTCCAACATCGCCGCGGCCGCGTAGAAGCGATCGACATCCGCGACGATACGCGAAGCGTAGGTGGCGACGGTGGCGGCGTCCGTGACATTTGCCAGCGAACGGCCGGGGTAAATCTGCACATCGACGCGGGAAAAGCGATCCAGACGAGCGCCGAAGCGGGACCGGGTCTTGCGGATTCCCTTGGCGACGGCGCGGATCAGACCATGATCCTTCGTTAGTAGAACGAGGATCAGGTCGGCCTCGCCCAACTTGTGGGTGCGAAGCACAAAGGCCTCGTCCCGGAAGCTGGGACGAGACCTTCTACTCATGAGGAGCAAGTATAGCGCTAGGCAGCCAGACCCCGCTGCTTGATGCGACCCCAGGCGGCTGCGGTGCTTACCAGCGCAACAGCGATCTCCATGATGACCCGGACAATCACCAGGTTGATCAGCGACTGCAGAACAATGATCAGGGTCAAGACCACCTTGGCAGCCGTGTTGTCTCCAATAGAGGAAACAGATTCCGTCTCATCGGCGCTCTCAGCGGCGCTTTGATCGAAGCCATCACTGTTCACCGTGATGTTGAATTGAAACGCATCAGTCCACGTTGCTAACAAGAAAAACACCAGATTCAGGGCAACGATGACGAAGGCGATAATGTACAGCACACGCAGGAAAGGCCTGGTTGCGTACTTCGAAAAATCCAGGTTGAAGAGGGAAGAAAAGAAAGATTCGTTTCCCATGGGCTACCCCCCAAAGCTGGAGTTACGCGCCTGCCGCTCGTCGATGGACTGCACCGACTGTGCAGTGCGAATGATGGAGACTGCAACTTCCAGACCAACGCGATAAAAGGCCAACCAGGCAATTGCGCCCAAGATCACCAGTGGCAGAAAGATGATGGCTGCGACAGCGGAAGATCCATCCTGACTCATTGCAACGATCAGTCCAATAACCGCGAGCAGCACGAACAGGCCAATAACGACCATCAGCAGAGTGTACAGCACCTTCACCACGGACGGCGTGACGTAGCGGGTGAAGCTGAAGTCGAACAGGGCGGCAAAGAAGCCGTCCTTGTCCGCGCCCGTCGTCATGTTTGCCTGCTGGGCGTTCGGGTAGGCAGCCATGCCGTAAGGAGCACCTGCAGGCTCGCCATATGGAGCGGAGTTGTACTGGCCCGGCTGGCCGTAAAGGTTCTGTGGATCCTGCTGGAAAGAATCCTGCGGGTAGCCCTGGGTAAAGTCGCGGGTAAAGTCCTGGGTCTGATCCTGCGGGTTACCCTGTGCACCGCCCTGGGAATCATCAGAGCCAAACGGGTTCTGTGGAGTTGTCACTAAAGCCCTTCCTAGCGCCACCACGGGTGGCATACGTTCGCTTGTTCGCTATCGGTTAATAGGTCAATTCAACGTATCGCATTTCGCAACGTTGCACCGGGCGAACAGCATATCCCCAGGCCGGGACCGTTACCCCCGAGCTAGAACCCCATCCGCCCCAGCTGCTTCGGATCCGACTGCCAGTTCTTCGCCACCTTGATGTGCACGTCCAGGTAGATGTTCTGGTCCAGCATCTTCACGATTTCCAGCCTCGAGCGGTGGACGATGCGCGACAAGCGCCGCCCGTCCTTGCCCCGCAGAATCGCCTTCTGCCCTTCGCGTTCCACATAGATGACCGCATGGACATCCAGCACGCCTTCGCGCTGCGGGTTCGGCAGAACCTCTTCGATCTGCACGGCCACGGAGTGCGGCAGCTCGTCATGCAGACCGTCCAGCGCCGCTTCGCGGATCAGCTCCGCCATGCGGGTATCGCGATCATCATCGGTCACGTGATCGTCCGGGTAGAACTTCGGCCCCTCCGACAGGTGCTCACGCAGCACGTCCAGCAGCACATCCAGCTGCACCTGCTTGGTGGAGGAAACCGGTACCACGTCCGCCCCGTCCAGCAGCTCGTGCAGCGCCAGCAGCTGTGCGCCGACCTGGTCCTTGGAAACCTTGTCCAGCTTCGTCACCACGCCGATCAGCGGGGTTTTCGGCGCGACGTTGCGGACGGCCTCCACGATCCATCGATCACCGGGGCCGATCTTCTCGTCCGCGGGCACGCACATGGCGATGACGTCCACATCCGAGTACGTCTCCTTCACCACCTCATTCAGCCTCTCGCCCAGCAGCGTGCGTGGGCGGTGCAGACCGGGTGTGTCCACCAGGATGATCTGCGCGTCCTCGCGGTGCACAATGCCGCGGATCGGGTGGCGGGTCGTTTCCGGTTGGTCGGCGGTGATGGCGATCTTCTCCCCCACCAGCGCGTTCGTCAGGGTGGATTTACCTGTGTTGGGGCGGCCGACGAAGCTGACGAACCCGGAGCGGAAGCCCTCGGGCGCGCGGTATTCTTCCGGCACCTGCAGCTCTTCGGGGGCAACGGCCGCCCCGTCCGCACCGTCGGGCATGCCCGCGCCCGGGTCGAAGGGATCTTCGGGGATGTAAGGATCGTTCATGGTCATCAAGTATCCCTTATTGCTGTTCTTTATCGCTAGCGCTGTTAGCTTGGCCGCTGTTTCTTGTGGACGCCGCCACGGCCATACCGCCTGCCGCCCCACCATCGTGGCCGGCATCGCCAGTGCCATCAGCCTGCTGTTCGCGGCTAACCACGGCGGAACGAATCTTCACGCGCCCACGCCGATCGCGACCACCCTCGTAGCGGAAGTGTAGGCCAGCGGTCGTAATCTTCGCCCCGGGAATCGGCACCCTGCCCAACTCGAAGGCACCGAGTCCGTAAACCGTATCCACTTCCTCGTGCTGTTCTTCGCTGAACTCCACGTCGCCGTAGAGTTCCTCCAGCTCGTCCAGGGACAGTCGCGCCTGCACCCGGTAGCTGCCGTCGTCCAGCGGCTCGATCGGCGCTTGTTCGGAAGCATCGTATTCGTCCGCGATCTCGCCGACGATTTCCTCCAGAATGTCCTCAATGGAGATCAACCCGGCCACTGCACCGTATTCGTCGATGAGCATCGCGATGTGCACCTGGTCGCGCTGCATGTCCTCCAACAGGTCATCCAGCTTCCGAGAATCGGGCACGAACACCGGCGGACGCATGCAGTCCCGCACCAAGGTGGAGCTGCCGCCGTCGCGCATGTGATAGGTCTCTGCGATGAGGTCTTTGAGGTAGATGACGCCCACAATGTCGTCCACATCATCGCCCACCACAGGCAGGCGGGAAAGACCGGTGCGTACGCATAGACTGGTTGCCTGGCCTGCGGTTTTATCGGCCTCGATCCACACCATTTCCGGCCGTGGCACCATCACGGAGCGCGCCGACGTGCTAGCGAGGTCAAACACGGATTGGATCATCTTCCGCTCGTCGTGCTCCACCACGCCACGTTCGGAGGCAATGTCCACCATCTCACGTAGCTCAATTTCGGAGGCGAAGGGGCCGTTGCGGAAACCCCGGCCGGGCGTCAACACATTACCGGCGCGCACCAGCAGCTTGGCGATGGGACTTAGGAGCTTGGATAGACCCAGCAGGATCGGGGCGGTGGCCAGGCTAATTGTGTACGGATTTTGCCTACCAAGCGTGCGCGACAGCACGCCGATCAGGATGAATGTCAGCAGCGTGACGATCAGGATGGCCGTGGCATAGGCCCAGCCGCGCGAGCCCATCAGCTGCACGCAGGCGGAGGAAGCCAACACCGCGCCGGAGACCTCGCAGATGGTGCGGAGCAGCACCAACAGGTTGATGTGCCCGGCGCGCCCCTCTAGCACCCGTTCCAACCGGACCGCGCCCGGGCGGTCCTCCTTGACCAGGTTTTCCACCCGAGCGGCGGAGAGGGAGGACACTGCGGCCTCCACCAGCGAAAGCACGCCGCCGAGAACAAGGGCGAGGACTGCAAAGGGAATGGCTAAGGGGATGTCGATTGTCATGAATTAGGTTCAGTATCGCCGGGGATGTCGCCGTGGGTATCGTCGCGGTCTGCAGCGCTGGGGAACGCCCCGGCGCCCGTGGGCTTGGGGGCGAAGCTGACCCCACGCTCTTCCTGCGAGTCGTACCAATTGGCCAGGATCTCGTTCTGCAGGGCGAACATCTTCTGTTCTTCTTCCGGGGTGACGTGGTCGAACCCCAGCAGGTGCAGCACGCCGTGGACGGTCAGCAGATCCAACTCGTGTGCCAGGGAATGGCCCGCGCGCGCCGCCTGCCCCTCGGCGAAGTCGGGGCACAGCATAATGTCGCCCAGCATCGCCGGCGAGGGCTCCGCCGCGTCCTTGCGGCCCCAACCGGGCGTCAATTCGTCCATAGGAAAGCTCATCACATCGGTAGGACCGGGCAGATCCATCCAGCGAACATGCAGGTCCTCCATGGTCTCCAGGTCCACGATGTGGATGGAAAGCTCGGCGGCCGGGTGCACGTCGAGGGTCCACAGGGCGTAGCGGGCGACGTCGATCAGCTCTTCCTCGTTGACCTCGCCGCGGCCGGATTCGTTAAAAACTTCGATGCTCATGGGTGCTAGTTGCCTCTTCGTAAGTGCTTCAATTCTGGTCGCTGCTAGATTTCGTTTTCCATCTCATAGGTGCCGTAGGCCTCCACGATCTTGGAGACCAAACGGTGGCGCACCACGTCGTCCGAATCCAGATTGATGATCGAAACGCCATCCACGCCCAGCAGGACCTGGCGGGCGACCTTCAGCCCCGATTCCTGCCGATCCGGCAGGTCCACCTGGCTCAGGTCGCCGGTGACCACCATCTTGGAGCCGAAGCCCAGGCGGGTGAGGAACATCTTCATCTGCGCCGGGGTGGTGTTCTGCGCCTCGTCCAAAACCACGAAGGAATCGTTGAGGGTGCGGCCGCGCATGTAGGCCAGGGGCGCGACCTCGATCACGCCGGTATCCATCAACCGCGGGATCGTCTCCGGATCCACCATTTCCCGCAGCGCATCGTGCAGCGGGCGCAGGTAGGGGTCAATCTTGTCACTGAGAGTGCCGGGCAGGAAGCCCAGCTTCTCCCCCGCCTCCACGGCTGGGCGGGTCAGGATAATGCGGTTGACCTGCTTGGACTGCAAGGCCTGAACCGCCTTCGCCATCGCCAGATAGGTCTTGCCGGTTCCTGCAGGGCCGATGCCGAACACAATGGCATCCTCGTCGATGGCCTCCACATACTCGCGCTGGCCAGGAGTCTTGGCGCGCACGGTCTTGCCGCGATAGGAGACGATGGGCGCGAGGTCGCCACTGGAAATCAACTCCGTGGCCTGCTTCTCCACCAGGGAAATGGCTCGCCGCGTGGCCGCGGGATCCACCGCGTGGCCGCGATCCACCAGATTGATCATCTCCTGCAACACCCGGCGTGCCTGGGAGACCTCGGAGGCCTCGCCACGGATCGTCACGCGATTGCCGCGGGTCAGGATGTCCGTATCGAAGGCGAGCTCCAGCACCCGTAGGTTTTCATCTGCCGGGCCGGCGACAGCCACGATGGAATCCGGGTCGAACTCCACAGTAGAGCTGGCTACGCGGGGGCGCGGTGACCTGGCGGAGTTGGAAGACGTCATGTGAATAGATCCTACCGCCAACGCTCCGTCACAGCGCCGATGGCGCCCAGGGCCACCGCCGCGGCGGTGGCGGTGCGCAGCACCTCCGGCCCCAGCCGGACCGGGGTGGCGCCCAACTGTGCCAACTCTTCCAGCTCCTCGCGGCCGATGCCTCCTTCTGGTCCGACGACCAGGGCCAGCTCGGTGGCACCCGCGGACACCGCGGCGGTCACGGCCGCGGGAAGCGGCTCGGTAGCTTCCTCGTGCAGTACCAGCACGCGGGTGGTGTCGGCTGCGCCGGTGTTCCCGGCAGCGCCACTGTTATCGGCGGCGCCACTGTTGCCGACTGCGCCGGCCTCTCCGAGCTCTAGCACCCGGGCGAGTTCCCGCGGACTACGCACCAGCTGGGTGACCTCCGGGATCTGCAGGCGGCGGGACTGCTTCGCCGCCGCGCGGGCAGCGTTCTCCCACTTCGCGTGCGCCTTGGCCTCCTTGCCATCCCACTTCGCGATCGCCCTGCGGGCCGCCCACGGGACAATCCGATCCACGCCCGCCTGCACCATCAGGTCCACAGCCAGTTCCGCCCGGTCAGACTTTGGAATCGCCTGCACCACCGTCACCCGCGGGTGCGGGACGGGAAGCTGCAGAATGTCGGCGACCTCCACGGTGGCGTCACCAAGAAAAGAACACTGCACCGCGCGAGTGGTGCCGTCGGTGACAACCAACCCCTCCCCGACCTCGAGACGCTTGACGGTGGCGTGCTTGGCCTCCGCGCCGGTCAGCCGGAAGCGATCCCCGGCCGCGATGGGCTCGGGGATGGGGTGGATGAACACCGGATCGGTCATGGGCTAACGGCCAAACTTCGAGCGGAGGCGGGAGAAGAAGCCATCGTGCGACTCGTCCTTGGTGGCCACACCGGCGTTCTGGGAGCTGGCCTCGCGCAGCTGCTCCAACAGGTCGCGCTGCTTGTGGCTCAGGTCGGTGGGGATCATGACCTCCACGTGGGCGATCAGCGAACCGTGGCCTTCGCGGCGCAGGTGAGGCATGCCCTTATCCGACAGGCGGATGGTGGCATCCGGCTGAGTACCGGGGGCGATGTCCACGGTGGCGACGGAATCGTCCAGCAGCTTCACTTCTACGGAGGTGCCCAAGGTCGCCTCTACCGCCGGGACCTGCAGGTTCACGTGCAGATCATCGGACTCGCGGATGAAGTAGGGGTGCTCGGTGGTGTGTACTTCCACGTACAGGTCACCGGCCGGGCCACCGCCGGGACCGACCTCGCCCTTACCGCTCATGCGCAGACGCATGCCGTCGGAGATACCAGCGGGGATAGAGACCTTGAGGGTCTGACGATCGCGCACGCGCCCGTCGCCCGCGCAGTTTTCGCACGGATCCTGGATGACCTCGCCGGTGCCCGCGCAGCGGTGGCAGGCGCGGCGAACCTGCACGCGCCCCAGCATGGAGTTCTGCAGCTCCATGACCTCACCCACGCCCTGGCAGGTAGGGCAGGTCACCGGGGCTGCCTTAGAGGCAGAACCGGTGCCGTCGCACACGTCGCACAGCACGGCGGTTTCCACGGTGATCTCGCGATCCACACCGGCGTAGATTTCCTCCAGTGAAGCCTCGATCTTCACCAGGGCATCGTTGCCGCGGCGCACGCGGGATTGGCGCGGCCCACGCTGGCCACCACCACCGCCGCCGAAGAACGCATCGAAGATGTCCCCCAGGCCACCGCCACCGAAGCCGCCGAAGCCGCCCGCTCCCGGCTGGCCGAAGCCCTGCTCTTCCGGATCCCCACCGGCGTCCACGATCTGGCGCTTCTGCGGGTCGGTCAGCACCTCCTGGGCAAGGGAGATTTCGCGGAACTTCTCCGCGGCCTCTTCAGAAGGGTTGACGTCGGGGTGGTACTTGCGAGCCAGGCGGCGGTACGCCTTCTTGATTTCGGCGTCCGTAGCGTCGCGATCCACACCGAGGATTCCGTAATAGTCTCGAGCCACGTTCAGCGGGTCCTTTTCACGTCTATCTTGAGTTGCTTGCGGTTGCTTGCAGTTACTTGCAGTTGCTTATCTGCGGTCTTATTCCTAAACCAACTGCATTAGTCTACTATTCCTACTCTTCGCTCAAAATCCGCGAGACGTAGTGCGCCACGGCCGTCACCGAGGAAATCGTGCCGGAGTAGTCCAGGTGCGTCGGGCCCACCACACCCATGCCGCCGAGCACCGCGTTGGCGTTGCCATAGCCGGTAGATACGACGGAAGCCCCGCGCAGCTCCTCGTCCTCATTCTCCTCACCGATGCTCACCTGTACATGCAGGTCGCGCACGCTATTCAGCAGTTTCAGCACCACCACTTGTTCCTCCAGCGCCTCCACCACGGGTGTCAGCTCCGAGGTGCGCATCAGGTTCGGGGTGCCCGCCAGGATCAGCCGGTCGTTGGGCCGCTCCAGCAGGGTCTCCACCAGCACAGTCGTCACCACAAGCGCAACGTCCCGCAGTTCCTCCGGCATACTGTTGCCCTTGGCCTCGTTGGCCAGCGCGGCGATGTTCGTGCACGCGTCGTCGAGGGTGCGCCCCACCATCGCGGAGTTCACCAGGTCGCGCAGCCGCGGCAGGTCGTCGTCGCTGATCGGCTGGCCCAGATCCACGTTGCGCTGGTCCACGCGCCCAGTATCGGTGATCAGCACCAGCAGAATGCGGTGGCTTCCCAGCTTCACCAGTTCGCAGTGCTTCACCCGGCCACGCCGCAAGTCCGGCATCTGCACCACCGCCACCTGGCGGGTGAGCTGCGACAGCAGCTGCACGCTGCGGCGCAGCACGTCTTCCAGATCCACGCCGTTTTCCAAGAAGTCCAGGATCGCGCGCCGCTCGGGCGTGCTGAGTGGCTTGATGTCGTGGATGCCGTCGACGAAGCGCCGGTAGCCCTTCACCGTGGGAATGCGCCCGGAGGACGCATGCTGTTGCGTGATGTACCCCTCGGCTTCCAGCACCGCCATGTCGTTGCGAATCGTCGCCGAGGAAACACCCAGTTGGTGCCTGTCCACCAGCATTTTCGAGCCCACCGGTTCGTGCAGGGCGATGAAGTCGCTGACGATCGCCCGCAGCACCTGGTTCCGTCTGTGTTCAGTTCCGCTGGACAGTATCTTCACCCCTTACGTGAGTCCGGCTATAGCCCGAGCGCCAGCACAATATCGGTGACTATTCCGTCGGCTAGGTAGCGCCCTTTATCCGTCAATCTTAGGCGCTCGCCGCGATTGTCCAGCAGCCCCAGGCCGGTGTATCGCTCAATCACCTGCTGGAGCTCGGCATTCTCATCGCTACCGGCTAGCTGCAGCCCTTCGGCCAGTCGCAGCTGCAGCATCACTTGTTCGGTGCGCAGGTCGTCGTTGCTTAAGCGCTCGGTCGTCACCACCGACCCTGGCACGGGTAGGCCGTCCTTTCTTGTGGACGCCCCTTCGCCCTCGCCCAGCAGACCATCCCAATAGGTCGCTGGACGCTTCGCATTCACCAGCCTCACCAGGCCAGACTCGCTGTGCCGCTCCCCGCGCAGCCACACGCATCCGTGGGCGCCGGGGCCGGCGCCCCACCACTGCCCGGAGCGCCAATAAATCAGGTTGTGCTGGCATTCGCCGCCGGGTTTGGCCCAGTTAGAGACCTCGTACCAGTTAAATCCCGCCTGGCGCAGGCGGGCGTCGATGGCGTCATAACGATCAGCGAGGGTGTCCTCGTCCGGGGCGGGCAGCTCGCCGCGCCGCACCTTCCGCGCCATGGCCGTGCCGTCCTCCACGATCAGGGAGTAGGCGGAGACGTGGTCGACGTCCGCCTCCAGCACCGCGTCGAGGGTGCGCTGCAGGTCCTCGTCCGTCTCGGTGGGGGTGCCGTAGATAACGTCCAGATTGATGTGCTCGAAGCCCGCCCGCTTGGCCTCGCGGGTCGCCTCGATGGGGCGGCCTGGGGTGTGCTGGCGCTCCAGAACCTTCAGCACATGCCCCATGGCGGACTGCATGCCTAAGGAAATGCGGTTGAAGCCGGCCTCGCGCAAGTGCTCAAAGAACTCCGGGCTGGTGGATTCCGGGTTCGCCTCGGTGGTGATCTCTGCATCGGCTGCGAGCCCCACGGCGCGACGCGCAGCGTTCAGCGCCCGGGCCAGCCCCTCGTACCCCAGCATGGAGGGCGTTCCGCCGCCGAAGAAGACGGTCTGCACCTCGCCGGGGTAATCCCACACCTCGGCGGCGACCTCCAGCTCGCGTTCCAGCGCATCCAGGTAGCCGGGGATGGTGTTGCCATCCACAGCCCTGCCTTCTATAGCGCTGCCTTCGGCCGCGCTGAGCTCCTGCGGAGTGTACGTGTTGAAGTCGCAATAGCCGCAGCGGGTAGAGCAAAAGGGAACGTGGATATAAAGGCCGTGCATACTACTAGACTGCCGTGCCGCGCTTCCGGCGCTGCAGTCGGCCGACGATCTCCTCCACCCGGGCGCGCTCGACCAGGAACTCCGGTGGTGCCTCGCCGCGCATACCCGCGGCCAGCTCCGGCTGGCGGTCAATCACCTCGCGCCACTGGGCAACCAGCTCCATCGTGCGCTGTTCGGCCTTCACATAGACCTGCGGCAGCAGAACGGACTGGGATTCCAGCGCGCACTGGGTCTGGTTGACTACCCAATCCTCCACCTCGCGCAGATCCGCGCGGATGTGCTCGGCTTGTTCGCGCAGCCACATGCGCCAGGAGGCCGTGGAGGCCATCGTCGCTGGGGCGGAATTCTGCGCCCCGGCAGGGGAACGGTCAGCGTTGCTGGGGTTGGTGGCGGTGGAGGCGGTGGCGTCACCAAAAGAACCACGAAGACGCGCACCCACCTGGCGGGAGGCGCCGGGCTTTTTATGCATGAAGCTCAAGGTGCGGCCGGGGTGCGGGTAATCGCCGCTGGTGGTGGCACCGAGGGCGCGTGGGGTGCGGGAGGGGGTCACGCCCGACATGCTGCCCGCGCGCACGCCGGAAACGAAGGCTTGGCGCAGGCCGTTGAGCTCGGACAGGCCGGGGCGGACCTCCGCGCGCCCCTCCGCGACGATCTCCTCCAACTCAAGCAGGCAGTCTTCCACCAGGTCGGCATCCCAATCGGCGATGGCCTGGGAGACGTGGTTGATGTAATCGGCGATCTCGTCGCCAATGTCGTAGATGTTTTGGGTGAGCTCGCGAACGCGCAGGGCAGCGTCGTAGTGCACGCGTTCTCCTCTCCCCGAGCCCGTCAGTAGCCCAACATCTGGTGGTTGATATCGCGACTAACTTTAAAACACGAACACCGACCCTGCGCGGAGGCTTGGCCGGTGTGGTGGGGTGGAATTCTTAACTTATTTTGAGTTGTAGATCCAGGCGATATCGTCGGCGAAGTTCTTCGCTACAACGAAGCGCTTCAGCTTCAGCGACGGGGTGACCTCGTCGTTCTCCTCAGTGAAGTCGCGGTGGACGATGCGGAACTTCTTGATGCCCTCGGCGTGGGAGACAGTAGCGTTGGCCTCGTTGATCGCGTCCTGGATCTCGGAGCGCAGAACCGGGTTCTTCGCCAGCTCGCGGATGGAAACATTGTCCGCGATGCCATTGTTTTCCTTCCACTTCTTGGCTGCTTCCTCGTCCAGGGAGATCAAGGCGCCGACGAACTTCTGGTCATCGCCCACGACCATGGCCTGGGAGATCAGCGGGGCGGAGCGCAGGATGTCCTCCATCGGACCAGGCGAGACATTCTTGCCGCCGGCGGTCACGATGATTTCCTTCTTGCGGCCGGTGATCTTCAGGTGGCCGGTGGGCAGCAGCTTGCCCAGGTCGCCGGTGCGGTAGAAGCCGTCCTCGGTGAAGGATTCCGCGGTGGCTTCCTCGTTCTCCCAGTAGCCCGCGAAGACCATGTCGCCCTTCAGCAGGATCTCACCGTCGTCGTCGATCTTGACGGTGATGCCACCCAGCGGGCGGCCGACCGTGCCGATGATGTTGTCCGGAGCGAAGTTAGTGCAGGCTGCGGCGGTGCACTCGGTCAGGCCGTAGCCCTCGTATAGGGTCACGCCCACACCGCGGAAGAAGTGCATGAGCTCCGGGTTCAGTGCGGAGCCGCCGGAGATCGCGTAGTCCAGCTCGCCACCCATGGCCTCACGAACCTTGGAGTAGACCAGCTTGTCGCCGATCGCACGGTTGATCTTCTGCTTCAGGGTGGGGCCTTCGTCAGTGTCGAGTGCGTGCGAGTAGTCGACAGCAGCGCGCTCTGCGAAGTTAAAAATCTTTGCCTTGACGCCGCCACCCTCAGTGGCCTTGGACTTCACGCCCGCGTGGACCTTTTCGAAGATGCGGGGCACGGAGCAGATCAGGTTCGGCTTGGTGCGCTGGAACTCGGCGACCAGCGTGCTCATGTCGCTCCAGTGGGTCTGGGTAGCGCCACCGACGGTGGCGGCGTGCGCCATTGCGCGGGAGAACACGTGCGCCAGGGGCAGGAAGGTCAGCTTGCGGTAGCCGAAGGACGCGGCGCGGCCGACCGGGTGGGTCAGGATGGCGCGGGCCTCTGCCAGCCAGTTGTGGTGGGTCAGCTTGCAGCCCTTGGGGCGGCCCGTGGTGCCGGAGGTGTAAACGATGGAAGCGACGTCGGTGTGCCGGGTGTTGGCGATACGCTCCTCCAGAACCTCCTGCTGAATACCGGCTTCCTTGCCGTCGTTAATCAGGATGTCGATCGCGCCACTGTTGAGCTCCAGCACGCGGTTGAGGTGCGCGGAGTCGTCGACCTCCGGGCGGTCGCCTTCCTTGACGAAGGTAGACAGGCGGGTGGTGTGGCCAGACTTCTCAGAGATAGCCAGCTTCGCGCCGGAGTTGCCCACAATCCACTCGCACTGGGAGGTGGAAGAGGACGGGTAGATCGGCACGGTGATCGCACCGGCGGCCCAGATGGCGTAGTCCAGAACGGTCCACTCATAGCGGGTGTCGGACATGATAACCACGCGATCGCCAGGCTCGATACCGTTGGCGACCAGGCCCTTGGCTACCGCGTACACGTCGTCCAGGAACTCGGCGACGGTGACGTCCACCCAGTCGAAGTTCTTCGGGCGCTTAAACAGCACCCCATCCGGGGATTCGGCGCCAAGATCGCGAACTGCCGATAGGCAGGTCTCGTGCTCGTCGATCGTATATAGGGCTTCAGAGGTGTACTCCGTCATGCTGCTCCCTTTGCTTATGTCCTGACAGTTGCCTGACCTGGTCCTTTACGTGAAAAACGGGCGTATCTTGGGTTTGATCGCCCGTCGCTTCAACGTGATTAATACTTCTACAACCATATATGAGTGGTGTGGGTCACGCCGAACCTTCACTAAAAATGTACCGCGAGATCCCGCCCACGCTAACCCCGGCTTCCTCCCGCTACCCTCCGCTCCCCCATGAACTCTGGTCAAAAGAGTGGAAGAAGCTCTGCTCAACCTGCACAATGGCAGTTGTGACTAGCTCTGTGGAACCCGGCGGACAGATCGCCCCCGATGTCAACGCAATCCTCAACGAACTGGCTGCCGAATGCGGTGTGGCCACCTGGTACACCGGCCAAAACGGCCAGCGGGTGGATGTGAAAAGCAGCACCGTACTTTTCGCGCTCCGCGAGTTGGGACTGAATCTGCCGGAGGATCCATCTGCACTGACCGAAGAGGTTGTGCAGACTGCCATCGAGGATCTGCTGCGCACCCGCTACAGCCGCATGATCGCCCCTACCATCACCGCCATCGCCGACCGCCCGCGCACCCTGCACGTCCACTGCATCGATGGCGAATCTTTGCAGGTGCGGGTCCGCACCGAGGACGGCGACACGATCGAGCTGGAACAGCTCAACGAGTGGGTGGATCCCATCACTGTCGGCGCGGAAGCCACCGCGACCACCTTCGGCACCGCCACCTTCCAACTGCCCGCCCTGCCGGCCGGCTGGCACCAGATCGAGGCGCAGGCGGAATCCACCGAAGCGACCTCCACTCTGCTGGTCTCCCCGCAGTCGCTGGAACTGCCGGAAGCCCCACGCACCGGAGTGATGGCGCAGCTGTATTCCCTGCGCGATAAGGACGCCTGGGGAGTTGGCGACTACGGAACGCTGGAGGTTTTGAGCAACTCACTGCAGAAGCTCGGCGGGGCGGACTTCGTGCTAGTCAACCCCATGCACGCTGCGGAAGCAGCTCCCCCAGTAGAGGATTCCCCCTACCTGCCGACCACCCGCCGCTACACCAACCCCATCTACATCCGGGTGGAAAACACGCCCGAGTACGCCGCACACCCCGAGCTCCACGCGGAAATCCAGCAGCTGGCCGAGCCACTGAAAAAGCGCAACCACACCGCTGAATTGTTGGAGCGGGACCCGGTGGTGGCGTCCAAAATTAAGGCACTGCACCTGCTGTACACCGCAGGGATCGGCGACGAGCGCACCGCGCAGCTGCGCGACTTCCGCGAGCGCGAGGGCGAAGGCTTGGTGGGCTTCACCGAATGGTGCGAGCGCGCGGCTAACGATCCATCACTGACCAACGATTTCTTCGCCTGGATGCAGATGCTGTGCCAGGAACAGGAGCTACACGCACAGCAAACGCTGACCGAGCACATGAGCATCGGCCTCATGGCGGATCTGGCCGTCGGCGTACACCCCGGCGGCGCGGACGCCCAGACCCTGGCCGACGTGTTAGCCCCCGGAGCCAGCGTTGGCGCCCCACCTGACGGCTACAACCAACAGGGTCAGGACTGGTCCCAACCCCCGTGGCACCCGTGGAAGCTGGCCGAAGAGGGCTACCGTCCGTGGCGCGACATGCTGCGCACGATCCTGCGCACCGCCGGTGGCATCCGCATCGACCACGTGCTGGGGCTTTTCCGCCTGTGGTGGATCCCGCGGATGGAATCGCCGACGCTCGGCACGTACGTTACCTACGACCACGAGGCTCTGGTCGGCGCGCTGGTGCTGGAAGCTCACCGCGCCGGCGCTGTCGTGGTCGGCGAGGATCTGGGCACCTTCGAGCCGTGGGTGCAGGACTACTTGGCCAGCCGTGGCGTGATGGGCACCTCAATCGTCTGGTTTGAGGGCGACGCAAATGGGGCCAAGGCTCCGGAGGCATACCGCCGCACCTGCCTGACCTCCGTGACCACGCACGACCTGCCGCCGACCGCCAGCTACCTGCGCGGCGGGCACATCGACCTGCGCGAAGAGCTGGGAGTGCTGACCCGCAGCTCGGATGAGGAATTCGCCGAGGATGCCAACTGGCAGGTCGACGTGCTGGGGACTATTGCCCGCCACGGTGCCTTCCAGGGCATGGACTGCGAAAGCTACTTCCTCAACGACCTGCGCCAGGAGCTGGACGACCCGCGGCACGGGCGCGAGCGCCGCCCGGACGTCTCGTACATCCTGCGCGCCATGCACCGCTACATCGCGCAGACCCCGTCGCTGCTGCGCTGTGCCGCCCTGGTGGATCTAGTGGGTGACCTGCGCGCACAGAACCAGCCGGGCACTACGCAGGATCTGTATCCGAACTGGCGGGTGCCGCTGTGCGATGGGCAGGGCAACCCGGTGCTAGTGGAGGATCTGCCGAACATCCAGCTGGCCCGCGAGGTGCTGTCCGCCACCCGCGGCGAAGGCTAGAGATCGAGGGTTAGAAGAATGTGGTGGCCAGCCAGGCCACCAGCAGCAGAACCAGCAGTAAAGCCAAAGCCTGGCGCACCTTAGAGTGGTGTTTCATCGCCTGTTAGTCCTCCTGCTTGTCGCTTGCTGGGTTTGTGCTCCGGCTAGCCCATAGCTCCCGCAGCGTGAGCGCGCCGTGCACGCGCTTTTCCTCCGCACTTGCGGGGAAAATCCGCAGCGCAATTACCTGCCATACTAAGGCCAGCACGGTGCAAACAACGAATAGGGCAAGGAACACCAGCGGCGTTTGGATCCACACCGGCGCGTTGATCAGCCATTCCATCATTGTTTTGATCTTGCCCTTTCTTTCTTGACGCCTACCCCTGGCTCAACCCGCGACGGTGAAGTAGCGGCTGCACGCTGCGCTGCTGGCCGCGGAACATCCAGAATGCGTCTTCGAAGTCGATGCTAGCGCCGCGCGAAAGAATAATGCGGCGGAAACGCTCGCCCGCGAAGCGGACATCATCGTCGTCGAGAACCGGGGTGGCGTCATTAGATTCCGTACCGGACTCCCCCACCGCAGCGCCGGTATCGACGAAGGCTTGGAAACCGTCGGCATCCAGGACCTCGGCCCAAAGGTAGCTCCAGTAGTCGGCGGAGTAGCCACCGGCGAAGATGTGGTTGAAGTAGGTGGAGCGGTAGCGCGGGGCGAGGGCACCGTTGACGTCCACCCCGGCGCGCTCCAGAGCTTCGGCTTCGAAGGCTTCGACCTGTGCGACAGCGTCCTCGGTGGCAGCCTCGAGGAGCTTCTCCGCCTCCGCGGCAGACAGCTTGTGCCAGGCCAGGTCCAACCAGCAGGCCGCCAGGAACTCGGTGGTGGCCATGCCCTGGCCCCACTTGGCTTGGGCGCGGATCGCGTCGACGAACTCGCCACTGATGACCTCCCCGGTCTCCACGTGGCGGGCGTAGTTGTGCAGCACGGCGGGTTCCAGCGCCCAGTTTTCGTTGATCTGGCTGGGGAATTCCACAAAGTCGCGGGGAACGTTGGTGCCGGACAGCGTTGGGTAGCGCACGTCGGAGAGCAGGCCGTGCAGGGCGTGGCCGAACTCGTGAAAGACGGTCTGCACTTCGTCGAGGCTCAGCAAGGCCTGTTCGCCTTCGGCGGGCTCGGCGATGTTCATCACGTTGACCACCACGGGAGCTTGGCCCAGCAGGTTGGACTGTTCGACGAAGGAGTTCATCCACGCGCCACCGCGCTTGGTGGGGCGGGCGTACATGTCGGTGAGCAGCAGGCCGATGCCGACGGGGGCGCCGGCGCCCTCGGAAGCGTCAGCGCCCTCGGTGACCTCCCACACCCGCACACCTGGCGCGTAACCGGCCAGGTCGGTGCGTTCGCGCACGTCGATGCCGTACAGGCGCTTGGCGGCGAAGAATGCCCCGTCGACCATCACCTGTTCCAGCGGGAAGTACTTCTTGAGTTCTGCCTCGTCGACGTCGAGCTCCTCGGCGCGCAGTTTGGCATCCCAGTACGGCCAATCTGCGCCGGTGAGGGCGCTTTCCCCCTCCCCGTCTTCCGCGGTGGCTGTGTCCGCTGCGCTTTCGGCTCCACTGACGGCCATCTTGTCCAGAGCCCGTTTGAACTCGCCCTGCGCATTCGCCACGGCGGCGGGCGTCACCTGATTAAGCAACTCCTCGACGGCCGCGAGGCTTCCCGCGGTCTCGGCAGCAGCGACGAACTCGGCGTGGTTGGCAAAACCCAATAGCTCGGCGCGCTGGGCGCGCAGGTGGACGATCTGCAGCAGCGTGGCCGCGTTGCTATCGGCCGCGCGGTTCAACGATGCCTGGTGCACCTTCGCACGCGCCGCCGGGTTATCCAACGATTCCAGCACTGGCTGGATGCTGGGCAGGCCCAGGCGGATCAGCCAGCCTTCCTCCCCGCGCTCGGTGGCGGCCTTGGCGAAGTATTCCTTGTCAGATTCGCTGAGGCCCGCTACCTCGGCTTCGTCGGTCAGCAGCACCGCCGCATCTTCGGTGGCGGTCTGCAACTGCGCGCCGAAGGCGGTGGTCAGTTCGGCCAGCTGCGCGTCGATGTCGCGCAGGCGCTCCCGCTGGTCGTCGTCTAGCTCTGCACCACCGCGGATGAAGCTCTTCTTCAGTTCGCGCAGTAGTGCCTCTTCCTCGCTGCCCTCCGCCTGCTCGGGCAGGGCGCAGATGCGCTGCCACAGCGTGCGGTTCAGCCAGATTTCGCTGAAGTGCCGGGCCAACTCCGGGCTGATCGTCGCCTCGATCTCGCGCACCTGATCAGTGGCATGTGCGCCCGTATAATTAAAAACAATGGCCAGCACGCGCTGCAGCATCTGACCCGATTCTTCCCACGCCTCGGCGGTGTTTTCCCAGGTGGGAGCCTCGGGGTTGTTCGCGATCGCCGCGATCTGCGCGGCGTGATCCACCAGTGCAGTGCGGAAGGCGGGCACCAGCTCGGCTAGGTCGATTGCCGCGAAGTCTGGCAGTTCATAAGGCAGTTCGGAAGCGTTTTGGAGGTAATCCATGATCCCCCACTCTATCCCTGAGCCCAAGGACTACGTTGATGTGGCCATCAAACAGGGGCGCACACGTGGCTTCCTCCGCGGTTCCGTCCTCCGCTTCGAGTCCATCCCCTACGCCTCGGGCGAACGCTTCGCCCCTCCTTCCCCTGCTGTCCCTTTTCAATTCTTCTTCGGCGACCCCTCCACCACCACCCACCGCCAATCCCTATCCGTCACTTGCCCGGTCGACGCACCCCCTTCCATCATCGAGTCTGACTTCCATCCCAGAGCCAACGCTGGAACTGGATCTACCCCCACCGACGGCACCAGTCCCGGGGCACCAGTGATCGTGTTCATCCACGGTGGTCGCTACGAGGAAGGCTTCGCCGACGAGCTCTGGTACCAGGGTGTCCGCTTCGCCGAGGAGGGTTTCGTATACGTTTCGCTGAACTACCGGTATCGCTTTGAGGGCTTCCTTCCCCTCGTCGACGAGCAGCGCCCGGCCGACATTGATCCTTCAATAGACCCAAACACAGAGCCGGAGTATTACCGCGGCGCCGAAGATATCGTCGTGGCACTGCAATGGGTGCGCGACAACATCGCCGCTTTTGGCGGTGATCCAGAACAAGTCACACTGATGGGCCAGTCCGCCGGCGGTGCTCTGACGGCATGGACTCTATGCAATCCCCGCACCGAGGGCTTGGTACACCGCGCCGTGATCCTCAGCCCTGGTTTCCCGCGCGAAGGCTGGCCGAGCCGCGAGCATGTTGCCCGTGCCCTCCTCGGCGGTCCTCTGACAACCAAGCACCTGTCCCGCCTCACGCCGGATCAGCTACAACGTGCCTACCGCCGCTTTGCCCGGATCTATCGCACGGACTGCGCGGTGGGCCCCTATCCTTTCCGGCCGAATCAGATGCGGGACGTACCTCTGCTGGTCGGCACTCTGCGCGAGGAGTTAGTGCAGATGCCCTTCGCTCGCGCCCTCGACAAGCACTTAAGCTCCAAGAACCCGCTGGTTCGGCAACCGGCTAAGGTCTTGGCACGGTACGCGGAACGGGCGCTGCAGGCGCGGGTGCGGTGGGCGTCAGAAAACCCGGTGGGAATGGCCATCGGTGATTCGGCCATTAAACGCTGGGCCGTGGCGATCATGGAGGAAAAACGCGATACAACCTGGGCCTACGAGTTTCACGGAAGCCAATCAGCTTGGCACTGCGCGGATCTGCCTTTGGTTTTTGACGCCCTTAAGGTCGCGCCCAAAACAGTGAAGTATTTCTGCGGCGAGTCCGCGGCCGAGCGCTTACAGCCACTGGCGACGGAGTTTCACGGGATCGTCGCGCGCTTCGCCCGCGGGGAGGATCCGGAGTGGCCGCGCTATGGTTCGCGACGTTTGGTGCGGCGCTTCGACACGGATGGGGCGGCGCGCGGCGAGGTGACCCGCGAGGTGGCCGAGGATGCTTATCAGCAGATTCGCGAGGATTACCCGGAGCTCTACCCACGCTACTAAGCGGCAATGCAGCACCCATACTAGACAGCTCGGTCTAGAATGCTAGGGTGGGAAGCTATGAACGCCACACCCCAGAACAACAGCTTCCCGAACGCTAGCCACCCGAACGCCGGCCGCCCGAACGATACCGTGACCGTCCCCGACCTCGACACCCTGCGCGCCCGCGGGACGATGAAGTGGACCGTCTACGACGAGGGCGTGCTGCCGCTGTGGGTCGCCGAGACCGACTTCGACACCTGCCCCGCCGTCAAGCAGGCCATCCAGTCGGGCGTGGATCGCGAATACTTCGGCTACGAGCGCCGCAACGGTTCCGTGGAGAAGGCCCTGGCAGGCTTCCTATCCCGCCGCTTCGACTGGCAGATCGACCCGACGTGGGTGCGGCTGGTCCCGGATGTGGTTAAGGGCGTTGCTGCAGCTATTGATGAATTGACGCCGCAGGGCTCCGACGTGATCGTCCCAGTGCCGAGCTACCACCCGTTCTTCGACGTGCCGAGTGCAGTGAACCGCCCGAAGGTCGAGGTGGAAATGACCAAGAGGGGCAACAAGAGCCCGCAGGGCGCCGAGGACACAGAGGAGTGGGCCTTCGACTACGAGGCCCTAGAAAAGGCCTTCGCTAGCAGCGAAAACCCGGCGGGTGTGGGCGCGATGATCGTGTGCAACCCCTACAACCCTTTGGGGCGCGCGTGGCGCCCGGAAGAGTTGGCCAAGCTGGTGGAACTGGCCGACAAGTACAACGTCCGCCTGATCTCCGACGAGATCCACGCGCCAGTGGTCTACGCCCCGCACAAGCACGCTCCCCTGGCGACGCTCAGTGAGGCAGCCGCGCGGGTGACCGTGACGGTGCTGGCGACCTCGAAGGGCTGGAATACCGCGGGCCTGCACTGCGCGCAGATGATCTTCACAAACCCGGACGATCGCGCAGTGATGGCTAAGGTCAGTCCGCTGCGCACGGGGTCTTCCTCCACCCTGGGGCAGGTCGCCGCCGAGGCCGCCTACACAAACGGCGAAGCATGGCTAGATAACGAACTGGAGTACCTGCAGGGCAACCTGGATCTGCTGGAACGCCGACTACCGGAGGTGCTGCCCGGCGCGAAGTTCACCCGCCCCGAGGCCAGCTTCCTGCTGTGGGTCGACCTCAGCGCGGTACCGGGGCTGGAAGAAAACCCGGGTAAGAAGCTGCTGGAAGGCGCACGCGTGGCCTTCAACGAAGGAACCATGTTCGGCACGCAGGGTGCGGGACATGTGCGTATCAACTTCGGAACGTCGCGGGAGATCCTCAACGCGACCCTGGATCGCATCGCGGAATTCGCTAAGACGAACCTGAACGGTTAACTTGGCACAGTGTGATCAAAGCCTTCAGCCGAATTCTGCGCTCCACTAAGGAACTGTGGCCCTTCTACATCATCGTGATGATCACCAGCATCGTCACGGCGGGACTAGCCCTAGCCACTCCCTACCTGGTGAAGCTGGCCACCGACACGATCGTGGAGACCGTCGGGGGCGGGGGTGCTTCTGACGCCGCCATCGAGGGCGCCACAAAGACCGTCATCTGGCTCGCCGTCGGCCTGCTGGCCGTGGAGCTGGCCAACACCCTCATCCACAACATCGGCGGCTGGTTCGGCGACGTGATGGCCATGCGAATGCGCCAGATCCTGTCCAACCGCTACTACGCCAAGCTTTTGTCGCTGCCGCAGGGATACTACGACAAGCAGGTCACGGGCACAATCATCTCCCGGCTAGACCGCTCCATCCTGGGGCTGACGGACTTCATCAAGTCCTTCGCCAACAACTTCTTCTCCATGCTGATCACCGTCACCATGATCTTGGTGATCACGGCCATCTACTACTGGCCACTGGCGCTGCTACTGGCGATCATCTTCCCGATGTACCTGTACCTGACCATGCTGACCTCCAAGAAGTGGATGGTGTGGGAGAAGGAAAAGAACGAGCACATCGACGTAGCCCAGGGTCGTTTCGCGGAGGTCATCGGCCAGGTGAAGGTAGTGAAGTCCTTCGTATCCGAGCTGCGTGAGCTGCGTCTGTTCCAGAAGCACTTCGCCGACACGATCCAACTGACGCGCGAACAATCCCGCTGGTGGCACTTCATGGACGTCCTGCGCATGGGCGGGATGAACCTGATCTTCTTCGGCATCTACCTGATGTTGTTCTGGCGCACCCTGCACGGCGACTTCACGCTGGGCGACATGGTGCTGCTGCTGCAGTACGTGGTGATGGCTCGCCAACCGGCCGGCATGATGAGCTGGATGGTGGATACCGCCCAGCGTGCCGCCGCGGGCTCCCGCGAATACTTCAAGACTATGGAGGAGCTGGAGGAACCATCGGCCACCGCTCCCCTGCTGGAGGCTGCCCGCCCGGGCGGGCCGATGCTGGTCTCCCAGGAGGACGTGGATCAGGCTGTGCAGCCGCAGCTTTCCGCCCCGGAGAACGGGCCGGTGATCGACTTCGATCACGTCAGCTTCGAATACACCAAGGGCGAACCCGTCATCCACCAGGTCACCTTCCAGGCGGCCAAGGGCGACCAGATAGCACTGGTCGGTGAATCCGGTGGCGGCAAATCCACCCTGGTGAACCTGCTGCTAGGCCTGTACCGCCCCACCGAGGGGCAGCTGAAGATGTGCGGAAAGGACGTGGCGGACATGACGGCCGCGGAGCTGCGCAGCTCAGTCGGCGTGGTGTTCCAGGAACCCGCGTTGTTCTCCGGCACCGTGCGGGAAAACATCGCCTACGCGAAGCCCGACGCGACGGATGAGGAGATCGAAGCGGTGGCCAAGCGCGCCTTCGCCCACGACTTCATCATGCACTTCAAGGATGGCTACGACACCCTCATCGGCGAGCGCGGCCTGCGCCTATCCGGTGGGCAGAAGCAGCGCATCGCAGTGGCCCGCGCCATGCTGAAGGACGCGCCGGTGCTGATTTTGGACGAGGCCACCTCCGCACTGGATACCAAGGCTGAGCGCGTGGTTCAGGCCGGTCTGAACGAACTGATGGTGGGCCGCACCACCATCGTCATCGCCCACCGCCTGTCCACCATCGCCGACGTCGACAAGATCGTCACCCTGGACAAAGGGCACGTCTGCGAGGTCGGCTCCCCGGCCGAGTTGGCAACCAGCGGCGGTATCTACAACGAGCTTTTGCAACTGACCAGCTCTTCCTCCGCCGCCGACCGGGCGCGGCTGAAGCGCTTCGGATTCAGCGAACCGGTCGCCGAGGACGACGAAGACTACGACGAGTACGACAACTTCGACGAGAGCTTTGCGGAGCAACCCACCCAGGAGCAGTCCTAGGCAGCATCTCCGCTGCTAACGCCAACGTGCAAGAGTAGCCTGGAAGAATGACTGAGTTACCCCCTAGCATCACCGAGTTCACTACCTTCGACGGCGCAAAAGTTGGCGTCGGCACCGAAGAAGCAAAGACCGCAGAGCAGCAGGTACGCGACAACGACAGCAACTACGTATTCCACAGCTGGTCGGCGCAGGAAAAGATCAACCCGCAGCCGCTGAGCTACGCCGAAGGCCCGTGGATCTACGACTACCAGGGCAACGGCTACCTGGATCTGGGCAGCCAGCTGGTGAGCGCCAACCTGGGCCACGCGCACCCGAAGCTGGTGGAGGCAATTCAGCAGCAGGCCGCACGCATCACCAACCAGAACCCCGCGTTCTCCAACGATGTTCGTAGCGAGCTGGCCAAGGAGATCGTGGAGCAGGCGCAGGGCGACTTCTCCCACATCTTCTTTACCAACGGCGGCGCAGACGCCATCGAGCACGCCATCCGCATGGCTCGCCTGACCACCGGCAAGTCCAAAATCCTGACGGCTTACCGCAGCTACCACGGCGCTACTGGCTCCGCAATTATGGCCACCGGCGAGGCACGCCGCCACGGCAACCCCACCACCGACGGCGACGTGAAACACTTCTGGGGGCCGTTCCTGTACCGCAGCGCCTTCTACTCCACCACCCCGGAGGAAGAGTGCGCCCGCGCACTGCAGTCGCTGGAGGAAACTCTGGTGTACGAGGACAACGTGGCAGCAGTGCTGATCGAGTCCGTCGTGGGATCCAGCGGCATTATTGTCCCGCCAGAGGGCTTCCTCCAGGGCGTACGCGACATCTGTGACCGCCACGGCGCGCTCTACATCGCCGACGAGGTCATGGTCGGCTTCGGCCGCACCGGCAAGATGTTCGCCTACGAGCACGGTGGCGCGGACCTGCAGCCGGACCTGGTGACCTTCGCTAAGGGCGTGAACTCCGGCATGGCGCCGCTGGGCGGCGTGATGATGAACGAGGCTGTGTACCAGCGCTTCGCGGACAAGCCCTACCCGGGCGGCCTGACCTACTCTGGCCACCCGCTGGCTGCGGCCCCGGGTCTGGCTGCACAGAAGGTATACCGCGAGGAGAAGATCTTCGAGAAGGTAGCCGACCTAGGCGAGCGCGTGATTGCCCCGGCGCTGCAGAAAATCGCGGAGAACCACCCGAGCGTTGGCAACGTCCGCGGCAAGGGCTTCTTCTGGGCTGTCGAGTTCGTCAGCGACCAGGAGGCCAAGACCCCAATGGGCGGCGAGGCCATGGGCGCGTTCGGCGCGGAGCTGAAGAAGGCCGGCATCTGGCCGATGGTTTCCGGCAACCGCCTGCACTTCGCCCCGCCGCTGATCACCACCGAGGAGCAGCTGAACTGGGCTCTGGAGATCGTCGACCGCGCTGCTTCGGTCGTTGACCAGGCACTGTAAGGCTTTCCAAGCCACGGCGCTGCCGGCCCCAGCACAAGCCCAGCAATAGCAAAAATCCCGGCTGAATCTTCCAGCCGGGATTTTTCTGTCTAAAGTTTTACTTCTGAGCGTCGCCCAGAACCTTGTTCACAGCGTCGGTGGCCTTGTCCTTCAGCTCGTTGGCCTTTTCCTTGATGTCGGACTTGGTCTGGTCTGCGCGACCCTCGTTGGCCAGATCGTCGTTGTTGGTAGCCTCGCCGGCGGCCTCCTTGGCCTGACCTGCGACACCCTCTGCCTTGTTCTTCAGATCGTCGATGGACATGTAGTGACCTTTCCTTTCGTTGGGGTCTGCCCACCGGGCCGGGCCGCGGTCACGACCCTCGAATCACCCAGCGGGCATGGTGGCTTTAATTGTACTCGTAAAAGCCCTTGCCGGACTTGCGTCCGGTGTGGCCTGCGGTGACCATGCGGCGCAGCAGCGGCGGGCATGCGTAGCTCGGGTCGCCGAACTCCTTGTACATGACGTCCGCGATGAAAGCGCAGGTATCCAGGCCAACCATGTCGGCCAGAGTCAGCGGGCCCATCGGGTGGTTGGCGCCCAACTTCATACCCGTATCGATGTCCTCCGGGGTTGCCACGCCGTTTTCCACCATGCGAATGGCGGAAAGCATGTACGGCACCAGCAGGAAGTTCACGATAAAGCCGGAACGGTCCTTCGCACGGATGGCCTGCTTGCCCAGGGTCTCGGTGGCGTAGGTCTGTGCAACCTCAACGACGTCCTCGTCGGAGGTCAGCGCCGGGATGACCTCCACCAGCGGCAGAACCGGAACGGGGTTGAAGAAGTGCAGGCCCAGCACACGGCCCGGGTTCTTGGTGGCGCTGGCGATGGTCTGGATCGGCAGGGAGGACGTGTTGGAGCACAGTGGCGCCTTCTTATCCTCAACGATCTCGTCCAGCTTGGCGAAGACATCCTTCTTGATGTCCTCGTTCTCGATGATGGCTTCCATCACCAGCTCGCGGTCAGCGAAGTCTTCCAGCTTGGTGGTGAAGGTCAGTCGGCCGAGCGCTGCGTCGCGGTCTTCCTCGGACAGCTTGCCGCGGCTCACGGCCTTCTCCAGCGACTTCTCGATGCGAGCCTTACCCGCATCGGCGAACTCCTGCTTGGCCTCCCATACCAGCACGTCGCTGCCGGCCTTGGCTGCGACCTCTGCGATACCGGCTCCCATCAGGCCTGCACCGATGACACCTACACGCTGAACCATGGTCACTCCTTTTTTATAGGTTTATTCGTACTTGATCCAGACTACCGATGTTGCCGACCCTGATGTGGCTAACGCTATTCCTGGCCTATTCCCGACCTATTTCTTATCGACGCCCTCTTCTTCCGCCGCCTTTTCGTCCTCAGCAGGGTCGTCCGTAATCAGCTCGCCTTCCTGGTCGTACATCGGGCGTGTGGGCGAGATTTCTGCGTCATTATCCACGTCGCCAACGATTCCCAGGTCTCCCTCAATGCGCACGTTACCGGGGATAACGAGGTTTCCTTCCGCGTCGTATTCGAAGCGTGCGTGCTCGTTGCCCTCATTGTCATAGCCCGGCGCCGGGCGGGATTCGTGCTCGGCCAGCTTCTCAGCGGAGTCGGTCTTGCCCCACTGGCGGCTCGGCGGCTCGGGGCGAGCCGCCGAGTCGTCATTCATGCCCTTAATAAGCGAGTACATCATCACGAAGTTAAACAGCACGAATGGGAAACCGATGATGATCACCGTTTGCTGCAGCGCATCAATTCCGGAATCCGGAGCCATGATGAGAATCGCGCCCGCGACAGCGCCGATCATGATGCACCACAACAGGCGGTACATCAGCGGGGTCTTGCCCTCTACACCGGCGGCGAACATGTCGTTGATCAATGCGGCAGAGTCGATCGAGGTGACGAAGAAGATGGCAATAACGAACAGCGCCAGGATGCTGATAGCCAGCGTCCATGGGAAGTGCTCCAGGAACGCAAACAGCGCGGTAGCCGGGTCGCCCTGCTCAACGATCGGCTTGGTCAGCACACCCGGTTCCTTCTTCTCGATGTCCAGTCCGGCGTAACCGAAAACGGAGAACCAGAGGATCGTGAATGCCGTCGGCAGCAGCAGAACGCCACCAATGAACTCACGGACAGTGCGGCCACGGGAAATGCGGGCGACGAACATGCCAACGAAGGGCGACCAACAGATTGTCCATGCCCAGTAAAACACCGTCCACTTGCCCTGCCAGCCGGGGTTGACCTGCTGGGAGTCGGACCAGAACATGATCTTCGGCAGGTATTCCGCGTACAGGCTTGTTGCATCCATCGTGCCGCGCAGGAGCAGCAGCGTCGGGCCGGTCAGAAGAATGAAAACCATCAGGGCGGTGGCCGCCAGGATGTTGATGTTGGATAGCCACTTAATACCCTTGGATAGCCCCGTGGCGACCGAAATGGACGACGCGGTGACGATCACAACCAGGATAATGATCTGCACCCACGCAACGTTCTGTGCACCGAACACCGTGGCCAGGCCAGAGTTGATCTGCAGCGTACCGAGTCCGACAGACACCGCGATGCCGAAAACGGTGCCGATGATAGCGAGGGCGTCAATAAGCTTCCCGGGCCACGAGTAAATGCTCGCCCCAAGGATCGGCGCAAAGATGCTGGACACACGCGGCGGCAAGTGGCGCTTGTAGATGAAGTAACCCAAGGCCAGGCCAGGCAGTGCGAAAATGACCCACATGTGCAGGCCGAAGTGGTACAGGGTGAAGCCCATGGCTTCCCCAATGGCCTCGGTACTCATCGGCTCTGCGTCCTGCATCGGAACGTTGACGACGTGGTTGATCGGCTCGGCCACACCGTAGAACATCAGCACTGAACCCAAACCACCGGCGAAGAGCATGGCGAACCAGGACGTGGTTCTAAAAGCTGGCTCCTCGCCCTCTACGCCCAGACGCATCCGGCCAAAGCGCGAGACGAACAGCACCATCAGGAACAGGAAGGCCAGAGAGATGCTGCCGATGTAGAGCCAGTTGAAGTTCTCCAGCAGCCAGTTAGCACCTGTGGACAGGCTACTTGCGGCCTTGTCCTTCAAGATGATCGCAGCAGAGACGAAAGCAACGATAAAGCCGAAGGAGACCCAGAAAATGAGCGGGTCAACTTTCACCTTTTCCGCAGTAGCCTTGCCCGAGGTGGTGTCCGCGGCGCTATCCGCGGTGGTTTTGTCTTTTGACGCCTTGGCCGTGGCCTTGGCAGTAGATGATTCGCCTTCCATGGCGGGATCACACCCTAAATTCTTGCTAGTTCGTGTGTAGCCGGGAGATCCGACTTACCGCCCTACCCTAGTGCCTCGGCCAGACAAGTTCCGACGCAGCCTCCTCAACCAGTGCCCCAGAAGGTCTTTCGGCTGTCCGGCAAACCAGCAAACAATGTGTAGAGACCTTGCAGATCGTACACAGCTTGTTCCCAGAAAGACTATTTACATTGGGCACCAGTGGTCAACAGAAAGGAATCACATACGAACGGTCATTTCTCCTCTTGAAACGTCAGCAAGAAGCCCCCAGGTTTTAAGTCCGCCTGGGGGCTACTTGTATGTGGCATTGGCCGGTGACGTTGAGCTTTAGCTCGGGGTGCCCTGCGGCTCCCTGGGACTATTAGACAAGCTGCTCATGAGGTCGTTGAGGTCACTCAGGCTATCGTCGAGCAAGTCCTCCATGTCCGACAGGTCAGTTCCCATCGTCGGGAAGTTGTCGGTTGGGAACGGCAGGCTAGGAGACGTGTTACCTCCGCCGGATCCGCCAGAGTCACCAGAACCGCCGGATCCACCCAAACTGTCGCTACCTCCCTGGCCCGTCGTGTTCGTCGGCTGGCTTTCGGAGGAGCTGGGCTTCTTGTCTCCACCCTCATCGTCATCGGACATGGAGTTGTAGATCAGTACCCCGCCAACAATGAGGGCAACCAGAACCAGCAAACCAATGACGATCTTGGCTACATTGCCATTTCCGTCCTGAGCGTTGGGGCCGCCCTGGCCATAAGGCTGACCAAACGGCTGGCCGGGCTGGCCGGGTTGACCGTACCCCTGCTGGCCGTACCCCTGCTGGCCGTACCCCTGCTGGCCATATCCACCCTGGGAGGGGTTAAACCCCTGGTTACCGGGGTAAGGTGCGCCACCCGGCGCAGCGTTAGCGGCACCTTGCGGGGCTCCATAGGGCGAACCATATTGGCCAGCACTCTGAGCGCCTGCTGCATTATTGGTTCCAGAGGAACCGAATACTTGGGTACTTTGGTCGTCCTGACGACGGTACTGTGGCGGCTCCGGGGTATTGTCCGCAGATCCAGCGCCGGTGCCGTTGCTGCCACCATTCGAGGAGGAGAACGGGTCAGAGCTGCCGTTTCCTCCTCCGCCAAAGGGATTGTTGTCCTGTGGTGCCATCTATCTAAAACTTTCCATAACAAGAGCCAATATCGGTTGGCCTGAGGGTAACACGCCCAGGCCAACCTGCACGCACCTCTAGACTCCGAGGAACATGCTAACGCAGGTAACCTGCTGCTGCGCGAGTATCTGCGTTCTGAACCCCGCGACCGCCCCAAGAAAACGATGCGACTGTGTAGCCGTTACCGAAAGAAGCCGAGGCTAAAGTCTGCGGACCGGAGTCCGACCAGCCCCACTTGGTGCCGTTGACACCCGGAAGGTGGACGGTACCCCAGTCCTGGCGGGTTCCATCGGCTGCCACGGGAGCTGCAGTGCGCATCCAGTGCAGAACTGCAGAGCGCGGGTGCCGGATGCGCAGCTGGTGCAGGAAGCGCGCAGTATCCGTGGCCGAGGTGCAGGAGTTGCCCCAGTGGGCAGCCGCACGAGTATTTCGCAGTCCGTATTCGCGGGCAATAGTGCTGATTGCCCGCGGGTACTTCCGGTTGATCTTCGAAGCAGCGCCATCGTCCGAGAAGCGAATCATGCGCTCGGCCAGGTAGCGGTCAGAGTTGCTTCGGTCGCCGTAGCGCAGCACGTAATCGGCCATGTACAGCTTCACAATGGACAACCCTGGGCGCGCCTCATCCGCGTTCGGGGTCTTGGCGATGCCGTTGTTGGTCACCACGGCCAGGGAAGTGCGGGCGGGCACGTTGTGGATCGTGCGCACCTTGTAGCCAGGGTTCGGTGCGGGGCGATTCGGTGCCGGTCGATTCGGCACAGGGCGGTTCGGCGCAGAGGATCCTGGGATCTGGTTGGCGGACATGCCCAGTTTGTTCAGAGCATCCTCCACGGCCTGCGGCACGGGCGGCAACTTCGGTGGCGGCGGGAGCTGCGGAAGCTGAACCTGCGGCAGCGGAGGCACCGATCCGGCGGGGCCTGGAGCAGCCGGGGCTGCGTTGGCCGGAACAGCCAGGCCGGCAACGCCCACTGCAGCAGTCATTGCGGCCGTAGCGAAACCCTTGGCTATGGAGTGGCGAGAATCCCTGGCCGCATGCCGCGGCCGGTAGGTGTACTGGGAAAAGTTGAACGTCATAACCTCTAGTCCCGTTGGTTGACTCTGTCGTGAGCTGACAAGTGGGCGTCAACTAGAAAAAGATCTAGTTAAGAAAACACAGAATAAATATACATAAATAGCAACGTGTGTTCTCGCCCAACGCGCGTAGCGCGGCCTAGCGGTAGAGCAACTCCATGACCTCTTCGTAGGGCGCCGGGTGCATACCCCAGGCATCCACGCCCACATCAACCTGGCCGGGACCCGTGACGGGTTCCGCGGAGTGCAGGTGGCCGTGAATCACAAAGGGCACGTCCAAGCGCAGGTTGTCATAGCGCGACTCCATGCCCTCATGGTCTTGCCCGGGGCGCGGAAAGTGGCACAGCCAGGTAACTTCACTATCGGCCTTCTTCGCTAGATCCTCATTGTCCGCCACCCCATCGCCGTCCGGATCCCACGGGACAATGCACTGGTACGGCTGAACGGAATCGAAGACCTCCAGGAACCTGCGCTGGCGAGTCGCGCTATTGGCGTGCAGCGGATGACAGGTGTCGTGATTTCCGGCAATCAAATGCGCCGTCACGTCTAGATCCAACAACGTATCGTGCAGCAGTGATAGCGCCCTTTCCTCCTGCGGACCCCAACCGGAAGAAATATCCCCCAGCACCCACAAGGTATCGCCGGGGCTGAGAGCCGCGGTGAGGTTGCCAAGGATGGCCGCATCGTGGCGTTCGACATCGGTATCCCCGCGATCGTATCCGCGCAGCTCAGCAACGAAGGGGTGGCCTAGATGAAGGTCGCTGGTGAACCAGGTGCGGGGATGGCTCATTTTCACTCCTTGTGTGCGGGTACCAGCCCTACTCTAACGCTTCCCCTCCCCCGCATTTATCCTGATCGGCGCCGGCCTGGCGCTAGTCACTACCGAAACGTTCACACCGTTGGCGGCACACATCTCCACGATGATTGCGATCATCATGCTGTGCATGGGGCTGACGCTGCCCGACTTCGCACTGGTCATCAAGCGCCCCCTGCCGATCTTCATCGGCGTGCTGGCGCAGTTCGTCATCATGCCGCTGGGTGCTGTGGCCGTGGCCAAGCTGCTGGGGCTGAACCCCATGCTGGCTATCGGCCTGCTGATGCTCGGTTCGGTGCCGGGTGGCACGACCTCCAACGTGGTTTCTTACCTAGCCCGCGGCGTTGTTGCCCTGTCTGTGACCATGACCTCCGTGTCCACCATCCTCTCCCCGCAGGTCACCCCGGTGATCATGCTGTTGCTGGCGGGCGAGGAAACCCCCGTGGATGGCAAGTCCATGGCGTGGATCCTGGTGCAGACCGTGCTGCTGCCCGTCATCGGCGGCTTGGTCATCCGCGTGATCTTCGACCGCATCGTCCAGGCCCTGCTTCCGATCCTGCCGTGGCTGTCGATCGTCGCCATCGGTGGCGTGGTCTTCCCCGCCGTGGCTAAGTCGTCGGAGACTCTGATGAACATCGGCGTCACGGTGCTGATTGCTGTGATCATCCACAACACCATCGGCTACGTCCTGGGTTACTTCGCCGCCCGTGCGACCGGCGAGTCCCCTGCAGTGTGCCGCACCACCGCCATCGAGGTCGCCACGCAGTCCGCCGGCCTGGCATCTGGAATGTCGGGCAAGTACTGGGCCCCGGAGGCCGCCATCCCCGGCGCGGTCGCCGCCGTCTGGCACAACATCTCCGGCGCACTGTTCGCCTTCCTCGCGCGCCGCTTCGCCAAAAACTAGCGCCCCGAGCCCCTACCATGGGGCTCATGCGTATCTTCGGCTTTGAATCTTTTGGCGGTCCCGAGGTCACCCGCTTCCTTGATGTCCCCGACCTCCAGTGGCAGCCCGGCAGCGTGCTGATCCGCCCCACCGCGATCAGCCTGAACCCCGGCGACATCAAGGTGCGCAACGGCCAGCGCCAGGGCGCTTTCCCCGTCGAGTTCCCCATGGCCATGGGTCGCGAGGCCGCCGGGATCGTCGTCGAAGCCGATCCTTCCACCGGGTTTTCGCCAGGCGATCATGTCTTCGGGTCGGCTTTCTCTGGCACTGGTGCTGCCAGCGATTCTTTCGTGCTTTTGGACGCCACCTCGACCGCAACTATCCCCAGCGGTGTGGAGGCCACGGATGCGGCCTGCCTGCCCGCGGCCGCCGGGACCGCCTACGACGCTTTGGCGGAACTGCACGACCTGGAAACCTGGCCGGATGAGGGCGCCCGCCTGCTGGTGATCGGCGCGGGCGGCGGAGTGGGCACGCATGCTCTGCAGTTGGCGCGGCATTACAACATTGAGGTCATCGGCATCGCCAGCGCCCGCAAGAAGATGCTCGTGGAGCGCCTGGGGGCGCGCTTTATGGATACCGCGGAACTGGGCAAGACCGGTTCCCATGTCACCGTCCCACCGGTAGACGGCATTCTGGATCTGGTCGGCGGCGAGGTCTTGGAGGGGCTGGCGCATCTTGCACCAGAGGGCGCCATCCGCAGCGCCGCAGACAAACAGCTGGCCACCCGCCTGGGCGGCAGCGGCATTACTCGAGTCCGCACCCAGGAGCGCTTCGCAGAACTCGCCCGGCTGGTCGAGGAGGGCGCGATGCGCCCGGTCATCGGCAGGGAGCTATCCTTCAGCGCAGCCGCCGAAGGCTACGATGAGGTGGAGTCGGGGCACGCACTGGGAAAGGTCGTTCTCACTGTGAACGATTAGCGGAAGCGCTAGGCTTCTTCTTTATACAACTCTTTTCTTTACTTAAGGACGTTTTCATGAAGCGCACGTCTGCCCTTGCCCTGCTCACCATCGCCGCGCTGGGCTTAAGTGCCTGCGGTTCTGAAGATTCCAACGATGCCGCCGACTCCGAAAGCTCCGCCAACAGCTCTGCGCGGCAAGATTCCGCAGCCAAGGGTGAAGGCTCTAAGAAGGACGACTCGAAGAAGTCCGGCCCCAACCCCACAGTCCCGGGAGCGAGCGACCAGGCCGCCGAGCCCTCACCGGGCGATGACTCGAGTTCCGAGCCCCGCAGGAGCGCAGGGAAAACCCCCAGCAAAGTCGGAGGTCCTTGCGGAAACACTGCTGAAGGCGCCAAGCTCAGGGCATACGAAGCCACATCGTGCGAGTTCGCACAAGCGATCTACCAGACTGCATTGAAGGCTAAGTTCGAACCTTTTGCCTTGAGTCCGGATGCAACGCCAATACCTCGCGCCTCTATTAGCGTCACCAGTCCGGCAAACAACGAATCTTACGACCTGAAGTGCACCATCGGCTCCGCTAACACCGACATGGACTGCATCGATCAAAGCGACCGCTCTGTAGGTGTAAGCGTCGGATTCCCCAACGCCGGTTATCTCCAGCGCGCGATGCCGCAGGTACTGGCTCTATACAACGGCTAGTCGGCCCTCACCCAGACACCGGCGATGCACGTTTCAGGCGAACGCTAGGCCGGGGTCAGCGCGCCGGCGGTAGCGATCAACGCAAACTCCGCGATCCAGATCCACAGCCAGGGGCGCTTCGGCAGCAACGGCAGCTCTTCGGACGGAGCAGGTCGAGCGAACACGGACTTTGTTGCCGGGTCGAAGGATTCCCACACCTCCCGGTAATCAGCTTCCGTGGCGGCCCATTGCCGAACCGACTTCGTATCGCGTTTGTTCGCATATATCCAATACAACGCTGGGCCTGCGAAGACGAGGAAATACAGGACTGCGAGGAGGATTTTTAGACCTCCCGAGGTACCTTCCACAGCCCCCGAAGGAATCCCGACAAGCATCATGCCACCCAAGATCAGTGCAAGCCACGCCGCGAGCTTTTTAGCGGTATTCGGGCGGTACCTGGCCAACCGGATGCGGCGGGTTTCCACTTCTTGCTCATCTGTGGAACGCACGACGTGCCCGTCGGTGGGATCCTCGTCCGGCATCCAGCCAGCCAAGTAATCCTTCTTGCCCTGCTCGCCATAACCCTGCGGCTCTTTGTAGTTCATGACTCTTAGTGTAGGTAGGGCCCGGACAACCCACAGCGGGACGTTCGATTCTCTGCGGTTAGACTATGACTGTCCAACCCGATCCTTTTAGTTCCATTGAGCGATCCTTCGAGGAGGCCTACAGCCGCAGTGAGCCAGCCCAGTCCCGTAAAGCGCCCCGCCGAGTTCCCCATCCCCCAGCGCCCTAGCGCCTGGGAACTCTTCACTACCTTCAACTCCAAGGCCAAAGGCTGGGCAGCTGGCGTGCGGGCCGCACTGTCTTTGCTGATCCCGGGCACAATCGCGTGGTCTTTAGGCCACACCGATGCAATGCTGCTAGTCGCCGGAGGCGCGTTCGCTGTTATTTACGGCGGCAACCTTCCATACCGAACCCGTCTGAAGGTCATGGTCTTCTCCGCCGCACTTCTGGCCATCTGCCCCACCATCGCAGCATGGCTGGGAAAGATGATGTGGGCGCACATGGATTCCGGGGGTTCGCACTGGTGGCTGCTGATCGCCGGTGCCTATTGCACCTTCCTGTCGGGCGTATTCACCTATGCCCAGAACGCTCTGCGTCTGCCGCCACCGGGCGGCTTCTTCATCGTCATGGTCTCCGGCGGCGCCACGATGATCGCCCGCAACGGCCTCAACCCGCTAGCCATCGGTGGCTGGGCTCTGTTCGGCGCGTTCGTCGCCGTCATCGTCGGCATGTTCCCCGCCCTGCTCAACCCGCGGGGCCCAGAGCAGCAGGCGATCCGCACCCTCAACAACGCGGTTGCGGACTTCGAGGCCGATCCTTCGCCCGGCCACTACTACCTCGCCCGCACCTCTTTGTTTGAGGCCTGGTCCGCTCTCATGGGAGCAGGGATCGTCTCTGGTGGCAAGGTTGTCCGCGAAGCTCAGCGCGACCTGGTTGCGCAGGTGCAGCAGGCCCGCAAGCGGCTCATGGCGCTCAGCGCCGAGGCCGGTTACGTCGACACGGACGAGGATTTCTCCGACTCCAACGGCATGGTCGACCCCACCCGTACTGCCATCCCACACCACAAGCCGTCGGTCAAGTACCGTTTCGGCCGCTCTCTGAACATCCACAGCCATGCGGAACTCAGCATGGAAAAAGTAGTGCTCGCCAGCCTGACCTCCTGCGCCCTCACCATCTGGCTGGGTCTGGATCGTCCCGACTGGGGTGTGATTACCGCTCTGTTGATCCTGCAGTGGGGGCCAGAGAAAATGCCCGGCACCATCCGCGGCGTCCACCGACTCTTGGGCTCCGTGCTGGGCATCGGCTTGTTCGCCATCGCCCATGCTTTCCAGATCAGCGGCCTCCCCCTGCTGTTCTTACTTGCTGCCTGCCAATTCGCCGCCGAGTTCTTCATCGTCAAGAACTATGCGTTCACCGTCATCTTCACCACCCCCATGGCGCTGATGATGGGTAACTCGCTCGCTCGCCCGCTCAGCGATGTCACCATCGATCGCCTGTCCGAGGTGTGTATTGCGATGATCTGCGCGTTTATTTTCTTGTGGTTCTGGCGCACTACGTCGGACGCCCACTATCACCGCCGCCTGGTCGGCCACTGTAAAGCCGCCATGGGCTCCCTGCTGGGCGCATTGCTGACTACCCACCCCGACGATGCCCTCTACGCGCGCCGCGACCTGCAGTTTGAGCTGCTCAGCGAGCGCAAGCACATGATGAAGATGATCAACAACAACTCTTCGTACGCGCGCCGCGTGTGGGCCAAGCACAACCAGCTGCAGCTCACCGGGTATACCCTGCTGGATTACTGCAACGCCCACGCGGACGAGGAGCTCTCCTTAAGCGAAATCAACCGCCTGGCCGCGTCGGTACGGGCGCTCGGTGGAAACTAGTCGGCGTCAATAAACCTAGTCGGCGTCAGTAGACAGGGCAGCGACAAAGGCTTCCTGCGGAACAGAAACCGAACCGATGGCCTTCATGCGCTTCTTGCCTTCCTTCTGCTTTTCGAGCAGCTTGCGCTTACGCGAGACGTCGCCGCCGTAGCACTTGGAAAGAACGTCCTTGCGCAGGGCGCGGATGTTCTCGCGGGCAATGATCTTGGAACCGATCGCCGCCTGCACCGGCACCTCGAACTGCTGGCGCGGGATAAGCTCCTTGAGCTTCACCGTCATCTTGTTGCCGTACCAGTGGGCGTTTTCGCGGTGCACGATCGCGCTGAACGCATCCACCGGGTCGCCCTGCAGCAGGATGTCGACCTTCACCAGGTCGGCCAGCTGCTCACCAGCTTCCTCGTAGTTCAGCGAAGCATAGCCCTTGGTGCGAGACTTTAACTGGTCGAAGAAGTCGAAGATGATCTCGCCCAGCGGCATGGTGTAGCGCAGCTCCACGCGGTCCTCGGACAGGTAGTCCATGCCGCCCATCTGGCCACGCTTGGACTGGCACAGCTCCATAGTCGAACCCAGGAACTCCGCCGGCACGATCACGGTCATCTTCACGATCGGCTCGTAGACCTCACGCATCTTGCCGCCCGGCCAGTCCGAGGGGTTGCGGACGTAGACTTCCTTGCCGTCCTCCTTGACCACACGGTAGACCACGGAAGGCGCGGTGGAGATCAGGTCCAGGCCGAACTCGCGCTCCAGGCGGGTGCGGGTGATCTCCATGTGCAGCAGCCCCAGGAACCCACAGCGGAAGCCGAAGCCCAGGGCCACCGAAGTCTCCGGTTCGAAAGTCAGGGAAGCATCGTTAAGCTGCAGCTTCTCGATTGCTTCGCGCAGGTCGGGGTACTGGTCGGCGCTGATTGGGAACAGGCCGGAGTACACCATCGGGGTCGGCTCCTGGTAGCCCTTCAAAGGCACCTCGGCTCCGTTGGTCGCCCAGGTGATCGTATCGCCCACCTTGGACTGGCGAACGTCCTTCACACCGGTGATGATGTAGCCAACCTCGCCCACACCCAGGCCCTTGGTCTTCGTCGGTTCTGGGGAGACCACGCCGATTTCCAGGGTTTCGTGGGTCGCGCCGGTACTCATCATCTGGATCTTCTGGCGGGATTCCAGCTTGCCGTCCATCATGCGCACGTAGGTCACCACGCCGCGGTAGATGTCATAGACGCTGTCGAAGATCATGGCGCGAGCCGGGGCATCAGCGTCCCCCACGGGAGCGGGCACAAGTTCGCAGACCTTATCCAGCAGCTCGGGCACACCCTCGCCCGTCTTGCCGGATACGCGCAGCACGTCCTCTGGCTCGCAACCAATAATGTGGGCGAGCTCCAGCGAGTACTTCTCCGGGTCTGCTGCCGGCAGGTCGATCTTGTTCAGCACCGGGATGATTTCCAGGTCGTTTTCCATCGCCAGGTAGAGGTTCGCCAGCGTCTGGGCCTCGATGCCCTGCGCTGCGTCGACCAGCAGGATGCAGCCCTCACATGCCTCCAGGGCGCGGGAGACCTCATAGGTAAAGTCGACGTGGCCCGGCGTATCGATCAGGTGCATCACGAGTTCTTCACCCGCGTGTGGGCCCGTCTTCGGCACCCATGGAAGGCGCACGTTCTGCGCCTTAATGGTGATGCCACGCTCGCGCTCAATATCCATGTTGTCCAGGTATTGGTCGCGCATGTCGCGGTCTTCGACTACGCCGGACATCTGCAGGATGCGGTCCGCCAGGGTGGATTTGCCGTGGTCAATGTGGGCAATGATGCAGAAGTTACGGATCCTCTCCGGGTCCGTGAACGTCTCTGTGGCGTAATTCTTCTGCTTGGCTGCCATGTGCCCTCCTCTTTCGCTTACGCGTAACCCTACTATGTATCGGCCCGGAAGTAGCAGACGGGGTTTGGCTGCGAAACTGCATTCCTGTGTGTGCCTCGTTCAGGTAATCTGTCAGCTATGGCTGGTTCCGAAGTTAGTGATGTGGAAGTGACGCCCCCACGTGGCAAATCCACCAATCTCTTTGGGGCTATTCGGGGATTCTTCCAGCATTTTTACCTGCGTCATTTCACGCGCAAACAAGCGCTGAAGCGCGGCATCGCGGAACTCAACGCACATCTGGGCATGGGGGCGAAGCACGCTGCTGCGACGGAGTCGCGGGAGGAAACTATTAAGACCCCCAGCCGGGATCTTGCCCGTGCCGTCACTTACATCCCGGATATGGACGGGCAGGCAGATGCTGGAGAGGTCGTGTGGGCGAACATTCGCCCCAAGAAGGGCATGGTTCCCGAGCAACGCGCGGTCCTCGTGGTGGGTCGCAACCACCACCGGCTGCTAACGCTACTGATCTCCTCCCGGGAAGAATACGCCGATAAGATCAACTGGATCCCCGTCGGCACTGGCCCGTGGAGTACCGGCGCGGATCTGGATAGCTGGGTGCGTATGGATAAGGTGCTGCAGGTTCCGGAGTCCCACATTCAGCGCCGCGGCATCCCGCTGCCAGCCCGTCGCTTTGAACGGGTGGCCAACGAACTCCGCCAGGTCTACGGCTGGAGCTAAGCTCCCCGCGTTTTGTCGTTTCCCGACCTGTGCTGCTAACATTTCTCGAGTTCACAGTGCCCGTGTTGCGCTCGTAAAAAGTACGCCCCGCAATACGTAAGCACTGCAGGCCACGTCGCGTTCCACAGGACCTTGGGTGGGGTGTAAGAGATCACGTGGACACAGCGAAGCTTTGTGCTTCCAATGAACGTCAAAATTTTTTTTCGAAGACTTTTAGGAAAAGAGGCACGCCACCATGGCAAACATCAAGCAGCAGAAGAAGCGCGTTCTGACCAACGAGATCGCCCGCAAGCGCAACCAGGCTATCCGCTCCCGTCTGCGCACCGAGACCCGCAAGTTCAACGCTGCGGTTGAGGCTGGCGACAAGGAAGCCGCAGAGGCTCAGCTGCGCGTCGCTTCCCGCTTCTACGACAAGGCCGTCACCAAGGGCACCATTCACCGCAACAACGCGGCGAACAAGAAGTCCGGTATGGCCGCTCGCTTCAACAAGATGGCTTAAGCTTTCGCTAGCTTCTTGTGTAAAAGAGGCCCGCACCCTTTAAAAGAGGTTGAGACGTTGCGTCACAAAGCAACGACAACAACAACCTCCCCGGGTGCGGGCCTTCACTTTGCCCTAAAGTGATTAGCTAGGTTTCAAACGCAATGACTTTCCGAAGGAGTTCGAAGAAGGGATGAAGGATCGTTTCCGATCAGCCCTGCTCGGCACCGCATTGGGCGATGCGTGGGGCTACCCGTACCAGATGCCTCCGCAGCCCGAGCGCACCCCGCTTCCCGAACCGCTCGTTATCAGTGACGCTACACAGATGACGTTGGCGCTCTGCGCCGCGATGAAGGATATCGACCGAGGAAACCTCGACCGCGAAGAGGGCATGCAGGCCATCGGCCAGCACTTCATCAACTACCACTCCGACCCAGACTACGACCGCCTGCCCGGCCCTTCCACAACGGAATCGCTGGACCGCCTGAGCCAGCTCGGCGCGGAGCACTGGGACGATGTGTCTACCCACTCCGGGGGTTCGGGCGCGGTCATGCGCGTAGCCGCCAGTGCGCTGCTGGCTCCGTCGGATCAGGGCGTGGGCTGGTCCGTGCTGCAAGGCATGGTGACCCACGACTCGGGCGTGGCCCGTGCGGCGTGCGCCGTGATGGCATGCCTGGTGTCCGCCCGCAAGGGCACCGACCTGGTGAATGTCGCTGAGGGTCTAGCCGGCGACGAGAACTTCGACAACGATAATCTGCTGACCAACGAGGAGAAGTCCGACATCCTCCAAGATCTGGATTCGGCACTGATCACAGACCTCACCGGGCCCGACGCGCCGCTGAGCGAGTTGATCTCCCGCGTTGCCGCTGTGCGCGAGCACCTAGATCCTTTCCTCGCCCAGGGCGACTTCGAGGAGCTTTACCGCTGCCGCCGCAAGTTCGTGCAGATCTTCGGCCGGGGCTGGGATGCTGGTTCGTGCACGGCTTCTGCCCTGCTGCTGGCGCAGCTGTACCTGGATCACAGTGATCAATACGCCCCGCACGATTTCCTGCACGTCGCGGTGAATTGGCCGGGCAACCGCAACACCCGTGCGTCGTTGACGGGTGCACTGCTGGGTTCCCACCTGGAAGGTGGCGTGGACCAGTGGGAGGAAACGCGGGACTACCAGTTTGAATCCCGCTACAACGACGCGATCCACTGCGGCGTGTGGAAGGGCTTCCGCCCCGCGGTATAGCGGGTGTTAGCGCCGCAGCGCCACCTGCGCGATCCGGCGCACCGCATCTTCCACTGCGTAGTCGGGGTCCGCGCTGTGGCCCTTCACCCCGGCATCGAGTGCGCCGGTGATCTGTACCGCCTGGGCGATCATGGGGGTGGTCCAGCGCCGGGCCGTACGGATCGTCTTATCCAGCTTCCATGGCGCCATGCCGAACTTGGGGGCATCACGGCGGGAATTAATGCTGCCCGCCCCGGCGACCTTTGCAATGTCCGCCACCGCGGAGCTCAGAGCGCTGGCCAGCAACACAGGTGGCACGCCTAGCTGCAGAGCCCGGCGCGCCAGAGCCACGGCGGCAGAGACATTTCCGGCGATCGCATAGTCCGCCACTTCGAAACCGCTGACTTCCGCTTTGCCCTGGTAGTAGCGCTTCACCGCGGCGGCGTCTACGTTCCCGTCGGTATCCGCGATCAGCTGGCTGATGGCGCTGGCCAGCTGCCGTAGGTCGCTGCCGACAACGTCCAGCAGTAGCTCGCAGACCTCGCGGGTCACGCGCGCGCCGTGGGCGCGGAATTCTTGGTCGATGAAGGCGAGCTGTTCCCGCCCTTTCAGCGCCCCGGCTTGGAACACCACGGCGCCGAGCTTCGGCCAGCTATCCACCAGCTTTTTGTTACGCCCCTTGCCGGTGTGCACGATGATCAGAACCACGCCGTCCGCCGGGTCTTTGATGGCTTGTTCCAGCAGGCTGATGATGTCCTTACCCGTATCCTCTACCCCGGTGACCACGACGATGCGGTCTTCGGCGAACAAGCTGGGGCTGAGTAGTTCCGCCAGTTCGGGGGCGCTGAGCTCCGACGCTTTTCGCATCTCCACCGGCAAGTTCGGGTCCCCGCTGGCGGCCCGTGCCTGCTGCACGATTCCCTGTCGGCGCCGTTCAGCGAGGAAATCATCGCCACCGACGATGAGGTTGATGGGTGCGGGGTGCTCGGTGGCGTTCATGGGTTCGATCTTGCCAGATCCACGCCGGGGACTTCTAACGGAACTTCAGCTTGTCTTTGCACGGGTAGTACACCGGCACCCCACTGGGCATGTAGCTGGGCCTATCGTGGGGTTTCCCGCACTCGGTCACCACCACGGCCACCTTCCCTGCCCCGCCCGCGGCTGCCACGGCGTCTGCGATCTGTTGCTGTTGCCGTATCGCTGCCTCGTCGTCGCTCACCCGAATCACCGTTGTGCCGTTGAGGTCTATCACCCCGGCCTGCATTGTCACTGTTGTATGTCTATCTGGCTTTTCTAGCTTTATGACGCCCCCACGTTCCCCTAACCCAAGCATCACCAGGCCGCACAAGAGCGTGGCCCAACACCACCGAAGCTGTCGCCAGTGCCGGGCGTAACGCACACTAAGAAGAAGCCCTGCCAGTAGTGAGGTGGCCAACGCTGCCCATAACCACCCACCAGGGGTAGCTAGCATCGGCGCGGTGGAGCCTGTGCGCGCTACCCACATCACCCATGCCGCGCACGGCACGGCCGGGGCTACTATTGTCTGGGCCAGCAGAAACGTCAGCGGTGGATACACCGCGGCTAGCAACGCGCTGAGCAGCCCCAACACCGTGATGATTGGTACGACCGCCGTCACGGCGAGGTTGCACACCACCGCGACCAGAGAGACCTTGCCCGTCATGTGGACAATGATCGGGATGGTCACCAAGTCCGCAGCGACGGCGATCACCACCATGCGCACTGCCATCGCTTGCAGCTGGGTGGGGCGGTCGTCTTTGACCAACCAGGGGACTTGCTGCAGCCTCAACAAAATGGCTTTCGACCACCACGGAAGTACCACCAGGATGCCCGCGGTCGCTGCCACGGATAATACGAAGGCGTAGCTGATGGCCATGCCCGGGGCGATCACCATCAGTAGCAAAACGGCGGCGCTCAGGGAGGCCAACACGTCCGTCCAGCGCGCCGATGCCACGGCCACCAGGCCAACGCTGCCCATGATCGCCGCGCGCAGCACGCTGGGTTCCGGGCCGACCAGCAGTACGAATGCCGCTAAGAATAGCGCTGCTACAACGAGCCGGCTTCGGTAGCCTGCTCGGCACGCTGTGGCTATGAGCAATGCGGTTCCGGTGATCACCGCGACGTTGGAGCCAGAGACTGCGCTCAGGTGGCTGAGCCCCGTGACGGTGAACTGATTGCGAAGGGTGGAATCCTGCATGCTGACGTCCCCCATCACCATGCCGGGCAGGATCTTACCCGCATCCCACGGCAGGTCGGCGCACAGCGCGTGGAAACTTTCGCGTAGCCAGCTGGTGATGCGCCATAGCCCCTCCGGCTCGCCTAAATTCTCCGGCGCCCGGGTGGCCGACAACGTCACCGGGATGAGCTCTGCCCCTTGGGCTGGGCGCGCAGTGGCGGTAATATCGAAGCTCATGCCTGGCTGAAGTGACGTGAAATCAATGGCATTCGCTCCAGCTCCGCGAGCCAGCTCGGGGCGCAGGAATAGTGGCACGTCCCCCAAGCCGGGGACTTCTACGGGAACCACCACCCTCCCCTCCGTGAGCTGCTTCGGCAGGCCCGCCACCGTCACCCGTTCCTGCACCACGGCCACATTGGTGGAGAGTTTGCGCAGTAGCGGGTGGGCGTCAATAAAAAGAATCCGCAACCACGTGTCGGCCCCGACTGTGCTGGCGATAGCCCCGACGGTAGCGACGCTGCGCGCGAGCACCCGGGAAACGCGAAAACCATAAGCACGGCGGAGGCGAAGCCACCACACGGCCCCACCTAGCGCGGCGGCCAGCCCGACAAGAAGTGGCCAATAACTGCGGGTCAAGATGATCGCAGCGGCCATCAGCCAGCTAGTCACGGCCACTGGGACGAGGCGCAGATCTATACCCCGCGCCTTCGCGACAGCCTCCGGGGAATAGGGCTCGATGACGCTGCCGGAAACAGTGGAATCAGTGGAAAGGGCGCTAGATGGTGACCGCATCGCGCATCGATTCAAACTTCGCCGGGCCGATGCCGCGCACCTCCAGGAGCTGCTCCACGCTGGTGAATGGCCCGTTGGAGTCGCGCCAGGCGATGATGGCCTCCGCAGTGGCGGGGCCAATACCGCTGATGGTTTCCAGCTGCGCAGAATCGGCGGTGTTGAGGTTGATCTTGCCCTCCGCCGAGGCCCCCGGTTTAGAGCCGGGATTGGCACCTGATTTGGCGCCAGGGTTGCCGCCAGGGTAGCCGCCCGCCTTGTTCGGATCACCCGGCGCGGCCGCACCTCCGGCAGAGGTCTGCCCCGCCCCGGCGTAGACCACGCTAGAGCCCTTATCATCCACCACAATCTGCATGCCATCACTGACCTGCTCGGCCAGATTGATGCCCAGCACGACGGCCTTGGGCAGAGTTCCTCCCGCTGCCTCTATTGCCTCCCCCACCCGGGTATTCGCCTGTACGCGCAGCAGACCGGGATGGCGCACCATGCCCTGCACGCTGACGACGCACTCCTGGTCGCCATCGCCTTCTTCCGAGTTCTCTGTGGCGCCACCGGCAGCACCTGCGTCACCCGCGCCGCCAGCACTGTCAGTCGTCCCGCCCGCGCTGTTTGTCGCCACGCCATTGTTACCCGGCGCGTTCGTGCCAGCCAGCAACTCCGGGCCACTGGCTGGTGCTGCCTCTCCGCCCTCCGAATCCGACCGTTGGCAGGCGAACAACGCAAAGCCAATGATGGCAGCCACCACAACCGCCACCACCAGCGCCCGCGAAGCCCTGCCGCCCATGTCCGCGTGCGTATCTAGATCGACGTTGGCTAGCTCGTGTTCGGGCATTGGCTGCGCCAGCGCTTCCGCCCGGGCGCGCACCTTGTCTACGGAACTCAACCGCATTCGTCGTGTGGACATGCGCCCGATCACAGCACACCGGCGGGACGGTCAGCGCCGTGCCCTTGCCGTCTAGAGATCAAAGCCCCAGAAGGCTGTGGATAACTCCTTGCCTGTGGAAACTCAGTCCGAGTGCGAGTCCGACGTCGAGTTCTCCCACATCGTCGCTGCCACGCCCAATGCCCCCTGGCCGACGTGCAACTGCAGAACCTCCGGGATGGTCACAATGCTGACCTCCACCTGCGGCAAAGACTGCCAGGTTTCCACTCGTACCTGTCGGCGCAAACCATGGGCCCGCGGCTCCGGAGGCTCGGTTGGCGCCTCCAGTTGGTTCAGTTCCTCAACCATTTCCCCGATCCGGGCAGAAAGATCCACCGCCTGATCTTCCGCGTCGCTGTGGTGCACGGCGATCTTCACATCGCGGGGGTTTCCCTTGGCCGCCACGGCCTCGTCGATGACCAGCTGACGCACCAACTTCACCACCCTATCCATGGCTTTCACCTGGGTACGGGTCTTGGCCGCCAACGTCAGCCTGCCCTCCGCTAACTGCAGGATCGGCTTGATCGCCAGCGTGGAGGTCAACAGCGCCTGCCCCACCGACAGCCGCCCACCCTTGCGCAACACATCCAGCTCATGGACATACAGCCACAGCGAGGAGTTCTTCAGCGATTCCTCCGCCACGGCCACCACCGCATCCAGATCCGCGCCCTCCCGGGCGGCCTCGGCGGCACGCAGCGCGGCGAAGCCCAAAACCATCCCGATGTTCTTCGAATCCAGCACCCGTACCTTGCCCTCGAAAACTCCCGCGGCCACGGAAGCGTTGGCGAAAGTCGCGGACAGTTGCTTGGACAGGTGCAGCGCCACCACGCCCGCATCGCCGCCGCGCTCCATCAGGCGCGCATAGCTCGCGGCCAGCTCCAAACTGCTGAGGCTGGCGGTGGTCTGCTCTTCGCCCTCGCCTTCCACGTGCAGATCCAGCACCGTGATGCCTGCCTTCTTCGCAAGGTCCTCTGGCAAGCAGCAGGAAGAATCAGTGACAATCTGGACAGCCACTAGCCCCTCCCCTGGCTGGGATCGTGCGGGGCGGAGGCGGTGGCGTCATGAGTAGAAGAAACAGGGCTACTACCTGGAAGGGCACCTTCATCCGGGCTTGCGTCGGTGGCCACGCCCAGGTTCCATCCCTCCAGGTGCCACTGCGGCAGCTTCCACCAATCGGGACGGCTAGAGGGCACCAACGGCACCGTCGAACCGTCAATGGCTACCGGCGTGGTTCCCGTTGCCTCGCCAGTAAAGCGGGGGCGGGCCAGCAGCTGCGACCAGCATGCATTGCCCAGGCCGGTGAACACCGGGTAATAACGGCTCGGCAGATCCAATAAACGGGCAGTCAAAGCGCCGATCGTTCCGCCGTGGGCGACGATCATCACATCGCCTTCGTCGAAAACATCGGTGGCCATGATCTCTTCAATCACGGCGTGGGCGCGCTCGGCTACCTCCAGGCGCGTTTCGCCACCCGGCGGCGCCCACAGGGGATCATGGCGCCAATATGCGCGCTGACCAGGGAAATCACGGTCCACCTCTTCGCGTGAGGCTCCCTGCCACTGCCCCAGATCAGTCTCGCGCAAGCGCGGGTCGGTCGTCACCTCGCAGCCGAAGGGCTCCGCCAGGATCAGTGCCGTATCGTAAGCGCGCTTCAAATCGCTGGAGATCACTCGGGCGATGCGCTTATCCTCCAGCATCTGCGCCGTGACTTTGGCCTGCTGCACTCCTACCGGGGACAGATCCGTATCCAGCTGGCCTTGCATCCGCCCTTTGGCGTTGTATTCCGTCTGTCCGTGACGGACCAAATAGACCCTGCGCTCGCCCATGATCAGAAACTACCGGGGTTTAAAGCTCGTCTGCGTCCGGCGTGGGGCCGGCCAGCGGCAGGTCGTCGATGCTCCTGGCCTCCAGGATGTCTACCTCTGCATCGGCATCCCAGTTTCCGCCGCGATCCAGCTGTTCTACGCCCTCGACCTCGATCTGCGGAGCATCGCGCCACAGGCGGTCCAGCGCGTAGAACTCGCGTTCCTGCTTGCGCTGGACGTGCACGACGACATTGCCGTAGTCCAGCAGCACCCAGTGCCCCTCGCCACGGCCTTCACGACGGGTTGGCTTCGGGCCGTCCTGGCCTACTTCGTACTCCACCTCGTCGACGATGGAGTTGACCATGCGCTCGTTATCGCCGCTGACGATGACGAACACGTCGGTGATAGCCAGGCGGTCAGAGACGTCGAGAACCAGGATGTCCTCCCCCAGCTTCTCGGCTGCTGCACGCGCCGCTACTCCGGCGAGCGCGATAGATTCTGCGGTGGCAGTCAAAAAATTCAGCCCTTCTTGCTTGATCAAAAACACACTCAGTCTAGCAACCCACCAGCTATTCGCTGGAAACGTACATGCCGTGCTTGGCGATGTACTGCACCACGCCATCGGGCACCAGGTACCACACCGGTCGGCCTTCCGTCGCCCGCTCCCGCACATCGGTGGAGCTAATGGCCATGGCGGGAATCTCCACCAGCGATAGGCGCCCCGCCGCGACTTCCCTAGACAGGGGATCGTCGCCGCTGCCATCGCCCGCCGGCAGCTCGTAGCCGGGGCGAGTCACACCCACAAAGTGCGCCAGGTCGAAAGTTTTTTCCCAGTCCCGCCATGTCACGATCTTCTGCAACGCATCGGAGCCCGTAATAAAGAACAACTCTGCCTCTGGGTACTGGGCGCGGATATCCGCCAAGGTGTCGACCGTGTAGGTATCGCCACCTCGGTCGATATCCACCCGGGAGACCAGGAAGCGGGGGTTCGAGGCCGTCGCGATGACCGTCATCAGGTAGCGATCCTCCGCGGCGGACACCCGCTTGTGCTTCTTCTGCCAGGGTTGCCCCGTGGGCACGAAGATAACGACATCCAGGTCGAACAGATCCGCGACCTCGCTGCCTGCAACCAGGTGGCCGTTGTGGATCGGGTCGAAGGTCCCGCCCATGATGCCGACTCTGGTGGGCTGTGTCGTAGTTTTTTGCACAGTACTTTTCTGCTTTCTCGGCTTCCACGGCCACCCGGGGCTTTCCCATCGGGTCGGGAAGATTCTAGTCTGGAGGAATATGGGAACTGGGCACTCAGTACTGGGCACTTAGTACAGGGCACCCAATGCCGAGCACCCAGTGCCATTCACGTGCTTTGTTGCCCAGAATTATAGGTCAAAGATCAGGGAGTTTCCGCGCTAGATATGAGTACCAACCCGTGGGTTCCAAACCAGCATGGCGCATGGGCAATGCTTCTTTTGCCCATAGTCACCGGCCTGATCACCGCCGCTGTCATTGCCCCTTCCTATGGCAACCCGGTGCAGTGGCTGGCGCTGACGTTCATGCCTTTAGCTTGGATTTTCGGCTACGCGGCCTTCTTCGCGTTCGGCCTGTGGTTTAAGACCCGTGCCCCGTCCCGTCGCCGCGCTTACCTTTGGCCGCTGCTCACGTACACTGCGCTGACGATCGCGTGTTGCGCTGTGGTGTTGTTCCTGCAGCCCCGTCTGCTGTGGTGGGCAGTCGCGTTTATCCCGCTGATCGCGGTCGCTGTGATGGAAATTTTTCGACGCCGCCCCCGCAGCCTCATCTCCGGCATTTCCACGACGGTGGCCAGCGCTTTAATGTACATAGTCGCTGTTTCGGCCAGTGGCTTTTCCGTTCTGCCGTGGTTTTTCAGCGAGGCTCCGGTGGCCATCTGGGTGACGACCCTGATCATCGGCCTGTATTTCACCGGCACGATCTTTTATGTAAAGACGATCATCCGCGAGCGCGACAACGCTCCTTTCGAGAATGTGTCCCTGCGCTATCACCGGATCGCTTTGTTGCTTACGCTGATCACCTCTGTCGCGGCTGCTTTCGACGGTGGCTATACGGCCAGCGGTCTGCTGATGATCGCGGTGATGGCCGCGGCCGACCTTCGCGCCAAACTGATCCCACCGATCGCCAAGGCTAACCCGCGCGAGTGGACTCCCCAGAAGGTCGGTATGTGGGAAATCCCCCTCTGTCTGGTTCTGGCTCTTGGCGCAAGCCTGACCCTCGTGGTGTAGCTGTTCTTTCTTTATGACGCCCACTTCTCAACCGGCAAGGTGAGCGCCATCGCCACACTTAGGGACGGACCTGACCTTCGCCGTTGATGATCCACTTGGTGCTCGTCAGCTCCGGCAAGCCCATAGGTCCGCGGGCGTGCAGCTTCTGGGTGGAGATGCCAATCTCCGCGCCGAAGCCGAACATCTCTCCGTCTGTCCAGGCGGTGGAGGTGTTGACGGAGACAGCGGCTGCATCGACGTACTGCTCGAAGTAGCTGGTGGTCTTGTAGTCGCGGGCGGCAATACCCTCGGTGTGGCTGGTTCCGTAACGATTGATGTGGGTCACGGCCTCCTCCACGCCATCGACGATGGCCACGGCGATATCGAAGCTCAGGTACTCGTCGGTCCAGTCGGTTTCCTCCGCCGGGACGACGTCGTTGATCAGTGGATCCAACTGATCCTTCTCTCCGTGTAGGGTCACGCCGGCCTTCTGCAGCTCCTCCAGGACGTAGATTTTGTCCGGGTCCGGCAAGGCGGAATCCAGCAGTAGAACCTCGGTGGCGTTGCACACGGAGCAGCGGCGGGTCTTGCCGTTGATAACCAGCTTGGTGGCTTCCTCGATGTCCGCAGAGGAGTCGATGTAGAAGTGGCAGTTACCCGTACCGGTCTCGATGGTGGGCACGGTAGCGCCCAGCACAACGGCGTTGATCAGCCCCGCGCCACCGCGCGGGATAACCAGATCCACCAGACCACGGGCGGTGATCAGGTCCTGCACCGAGTCATGGGTATCGCACGGCAGCAGCTGGACTAGCTCACGCGGCAGGTTGTGGCTTTCAGCCACGTCCTGCAGGATCTGCACCAGCTTCTCGTTGGTGTGGCGGGCGGACTTCGATCCGCGCAGCAGCGGCACGTTGCCGGACTTGATGGCCAGGCCGAAAGCATCGACCGTGACGTTGGGGCGAGCTTCGTAGACCATGCCCATCACACCCAGCGGCACGCGCACCTGCTTCATGCGCAGGCCGTTGGGGCGGGTGTGTCCACGCACGATTTCGCCCACGGGATCAGCCAGGCCGATTACCTGACGCAGACCGCCAGCGATACCGGCAATGCGCTCTTCATCCAGCGCCAGACGGTCTAGCAGGGAGTCGGCGAAGCCGCGCTCCTTGCCAGCAGCAATATCCTTCTCATTCGCCACGATAATATCCGCCGCGTTAGCCTCCAGCGCATCTGCCGCGTCTGCCAGCAGATCGTTCTTCTGCTGGGTGTTCAGCAGCAGCTGGGAACTGACCTCCTTGGCCTTTTTAGCCTTGGCTAGAACCTCGTCGCGTTCTGCCTGGCGTTCCGGGGAAAGAGCGTTCTCTTTAGCGTCGTTGGAGTTTGTCATACCAACCCATGCTAGCGAACCAGCCCCTAAGCTGCGCCGTGTTGCATGGAAACCGGAAACAGCATTGGCTTTCTGAGAGTAGTGTGGCTTAAAGTCCACTTCTCCGAAGACAAGGCGTACTTTCATGTATCACTCTGTCCTCGATCTTCACAGAAAGGAATCCGAATGAGTTCCCTAGCAACAGGTGGCAGCTACCTTTTGGCCGCCGTTCTCGCCGGTGACGCATTGATTTCCGTCAAGCCGCCTAAGTTCATACGCCGTTGCCTGGAGGGCGTTAAGTTCCCCGAAGATTGGTGGTGGACGCTGATCGCGATCAAGTCTCTCGCAGCCACAGGCCTGGTTTACGGTGCGGCTACCGGCAACGCTTCAGTCGCGACAACCGTCTCAGTAGGTGTACTGGGCTATTTCCTATCCGCAATCATCGCTCACATTAAGGCGAACTTCCTCGGATCAGAATTCTGGATCAACTGCCTGGGAATGACGGCCCTTAGCGCAGGCGTCCTCTCCCTCAATGTGGCCTCCAAGTAGCTAAGCGCAGCTTAGCCCCCGGGCCGAGGCCCCACAGCCCTACTACCTACTAGCCCTTTAGCTGCGCTCGGTTAGCGTAATGGGACATGTAGTCGGCGTGCACAACCGGCCTGCGGGCGAACTCCGGCAGGTCGGAGGTCGATTGGCCGATCAAGTCGTGGAGCATTGCGGAATCGTAGGCCACCTCGCCGCGGCCAATCATCTTTCCATCCGGCCCCACCAGATCCACCACGTCGCGCTGCGAAAAGTCGCCCTCGACCTTGGTGATACCCACCGACAACAGGGACTTGTGCCCCTCCGTCACTGCGCGTACCGCACCGGCATCCAGGTGCAGCTGGCCATGCGAATCCGCGGCGTAGAGCACCCAGAACTTCCACGCGCTCAGGCGATCCTGATCCGGCCAGAAGCAGGTTCCTACCTCCGCGGTATCCAGGGCTGCGCCGATGTTATCCGTAGAGGTCAATAGCACCGGCACACCCGCACGGGAAGCCAAGCGGGCGGCGGATACCTTGGCTGCCATGCCACCTGTACCCAGTCGCCCACCGTCTCCAGCGACCACGCCCTTCAAGTCCTTGGAAGACTTCACCTCGGCAATGAACTGTGCCCCCGGCTCGGCCGGGTTACGGTCGTACAGGCCGTCCACATCGGACAGCAGCACGCACGCATCCGCGAACGCCAGGTGGCTCACCAACGCGGCCAAGCGGTCGTTGTCGCCGAAGCGCATCTCAGAGGTAGCGACCGTATCGTTTTCATTGACAATCGGCACGGCCTTCAGCTGGCGCAGACGGTCGATCGTTCGCTGAGCATTGCGTGCCCGGTCGCGTTCTGCGGCGTCCGAAGCAGTAAGAAGAACCTGGCCGATCGTACGACCGTAACGGGCGAAGCTACGCGCCCACTCCTGGGCCAGCAGCACCTGGCCAACAGACGCGGCGGCCTGCTTAGTGGCCAGATCGGTGGGGCGCTGGGCAAGCTCTAGCGGGCCCATTCCGCAGGCCACAGCACCGGAGGAAACGACGATGAGGTCGGTGTCGCGCGCCATGCGTGCCTCCAGCGCATCGGCGATCATGTCGATCTGGTTCGGATCCACGCGACCATCGTCATCGGTCAGGGAGGACGAGCCGATCTTCACCACCAGGCGGCGGGCATGGGCGATATCGCTACGAACAGAGGAATCGTGCCCCATCGCCGGATCGTCTTCATCCGCTTCCGGTTCGGGGAACTCAATGGATGTCGCGGGCACCACCGGACCCGGCTCATGCACTGGCCTTTGCCCGTAGGTAGGCACTGGCTTCACTGGTTCGGGAGTCATCTCCCCCGGCCCCGCGTAGCTAAACGCGGACTGGGCTGAACTGAACTCTTTATCGGCTGCAACGTCGGATTCGGAGGATGACATACGTTCCAGTATGCCAGCCGCCGCTCGCCCCCGGTGCGGTTTGGGGGCAACGGCAGCGCTAGCCTTGCCAGCGCTCGCGCTCTGCGATCTCCCCGTCGCCGAAGTCGTTCTCGTCGATCAGGCCACGGCGAGCCTGGGACGCACGCTTGCGCTCTTCCGGGGTGGCGCGGGTGTTCTGCTCCAGGCGCATATCGGTGCCGCGTCCGCTGCGCATGACGTCCACGCCCGCGGCGGTCTGCGGGTCCCACTCGAAGGTGATCTCCCCGATGGTCACCTCGCTGCCCGCGTCGGCGCCAGCCTTGTACAGCGCTTCCTCCACACCGGCTTTGGCCAGGCGGTCGGCCAGGTAACCCACGGCCTCGTCGTTCTCAAAGTCGGTCTGGCGGATCCAGCGCTCGATCTTTTCGCCGCGGACGATGAAGGCATCCTCGGCAGATGGGTCGGCTTCCACTTCGAACTCGGCAAAGCGCCCACCGGAGCGCTTCCGCAGCCCCTTCGGGGTAATGACCTGCGCGGGCTTCTCCTCCACCGGGTGCGCCTTGCGGTGCTCCTTCACGATGTCCATCAGCGCGTACTTCAGCTCATCCAAGCCCTGGTGCGCGATGGTGGAAATGCGGAAGATCGGCCAGCCAAACTCCTTGAGCTCCTCTTCCTGCAGGTCCGCCATGTCGGAGGCATCCGGCACGTCCATCTTGTTCAGAATGATCACGCGCGGGCGTTCACGCAGGTCGCCCAGCCCGGAGTCACTCGCCAGCTCTTCCTGGTAGTTCGCTAGCTCTTTTTCCAGCGCCTTGATATCGGCGACCGGATCGCGATCGGCTTCCAGCGAGGCGGCGTCCACAACATGGGCCAGAACCGCGGTGCGCTCGATGTGGCGCAGGAAGTCCAACCCCAACCCCTTGCCTTCGCTAGCACCCGGAATCAGACCCGGCACATCGGCGATGGTGAAAACTTCGTGGCCGACATTGACCACGCCCAGATTCGGCGCGAGGGTCGTAAACGGGTAGTCCGCGATCTTCGGCTTCGCGGCCGAGACCACGGAAATCAGCGAGCTCTTGCCCGCCGAGGGGAAGCCGACCAACCCGACGTCGGCCATGGACTTGAGCTCGAGGGTGATGTCTTTTACCTCGCCTGGTTCACCCAGTAGCGCGAAGCCCGGTGCCTTCCTGCTTTTGGACGCCAACGCTGCGTTTCCCAACCCGCCGTGTCCGCCCGCGGCAACGATCATCCGCGTGCCCTTGCCTGTCAGATCGGCAAGCGCTTCGCCCTTTGAGTCAAGAACCACGGTGCCCTCTGGCACCTGGAGTACGAGGTCCTCCCCGCGAGCGCCGTGGCGATGATCGCCGGCGCCGTTGTTGCCGCGCGGGGCTTTGATGTGCGGGTGAAAGTGGAAGTCCAGCAGGGTGTGAACCTGCGGGGAGACTTCCAGAATGATGTCTCCGCCGTGGCCACCGTTACCGCCATCGGGGCCGCCGAGGGGAACGAACTTTTCGCGGTGCACGGAAGCACAGCCGTGGCCACCGTCACCGGCCTGCAGATGCAGAACGACGCGATCAACGAATTGTGGCATAGCTTTCCCTTGCTTTCTTTTCGCCCCAATTAATTCTTCGAGCTCCGAGTCTATCTGTGTTTGGAGTGGTGGCCTAAAAGGGTGGCGAATCTAAACCCGGTGTTTCCTCCACAGGGATACATGAACTATAGTTAGCCTACCCTTGCCGCTGGTAAGGCTAAGCTAAGTATGAGAGTGGGTTAAATCCTTGCTCTCGCACCCCTCACATAAGGAATAACAATGCGTTTTTCTCCGCTTCGCAAAGTCTGCGTCGGCGTCGTGGCAGCAACCGCTGCCCTCGGCCTCGCAGCCTGCGGCGCATCTAACCCCGGCGACGGCGACTCTTCCGATGCGAAGAAGTCCGGCTCCTCCATCACCGTCACCGACGTGACCGGCCGACAGGTCACCTTCGACTCTCGCCCAGAGAAGATCCTCCTCGCAGAGGGTCGCGGGCTGTTCGCCACCTCCATCCTGAACAAGGAGAACCCAACGGAGCACGTCGTGGCCATCGGCTCCGACATGCACTCCGCCGCCCCCACCTTCGAAGAGAAGCTCTCCAAAGTGGATGAGAAGTACAGCGATCTCCCGACCGTTGGAAACATCTCCAAGGGCGATGTGACCGTCGAGAACCTGCTTGCCCACAAGCCGGACGTCACCGTGCTTTCCCTGGATCACAAGAAGGCCGCCGAAGAATCCGGCCTGCTGGACAAGATGGACCAGGCTGGACTGAAGTACGTATTCAGTGACTTCCGCCAGAAACCGCTGGAGAACACCACCAAGACGATGAGCCTCTACGGTCAACTTCTAGGCAAGGAAGACAAGGCTAAGGAGTTCAACGACTTCTACGACGGCAAGGTTAAGAACGTCACCGACCGTGCAAACAAGGCAAAAGACAAGCCGAAGACCCTGGTCTGGCGCGCGGCGGGCATGAAGGACTGCTGCGGAACTGTGAAGAATTCCAACCTCGGCGATCTGGTGAACGCTGCAGGTGGAAAGAACATTGGCGACGAACTGCTGGACACGGAATCCGGGGACCTCACCGCAGAGAAGGTCCTTGCCGAACAGCCAGAGCAGATCATTGCCACCGGCGGAGCATGGGCCAAGGATCCCGAAAAGCCCGAGGTGCTGCCGCACGTGGAGCTCGGCTACACCGCCAAGCCCGACGTATCTGAGAAAACCCTCAAGGGACTGCTTGCCACGCCTGGCTTTAACGCCTTGAAGGCTCCTAAGGAGGGCAAGCTGCACGCGGTTTACCACCAGTTCTACGATTCCCCGTTGAACGTTTTCGCCCTTGAGCAGTTCGCACAATGGTTGCACCCCGAACTGTTCCAGGACCTCGACGTAGAGAAGGACTTCGCGGACTTCCACAAGAAGTGGCTGCCGTTCGAGTACTCCGGAACGTTCTTCACCTCCACCAAGAGCTAACCCCAAGAAGTAACCCCCATGTCCCATCTTGTAATCCCAGAAAAGTCATCGACGGAAGAAGGCGAGATAGCCGACGGGCGCGCTACTGCACTTCCGGCCGAAGCCAGCGCGGTTGTCAAACAGTATCGCCGCCAGGCCAGGCGGAAGATCCTCGCCATCCTCGCGCTGTCCATCGCTGCTTTCGCAGCCTTCGGCATCGCCACGATCGTCGGCCCCATTGACCTGAGTTTGATGGAACTATGGAAGGCCCTCATCGACCCCAAGGGGGTGGATGAAACAACCCACACCGTCCTGTGGAACCTACGCCTGCCTGCGTCTGTGATGGCCGTCCTCATCGGCGCCTCGCTTTCCCTATCCGGGGCGCACATGCAAACCATTCTGGATAACCCGCTGGCAGAGCCGTTCACCCTTGGTATCTCCGCAGCAGCGGCGTTCGGCGGAGCCGCATCCATTGTGTTGGGCTGGACGGTGTTGGCTAACCCGCAGTTCAACCTCGCAGCCGTGGCCTGGGTGGCCTCGCTGGTGGCGGTGTTTATCGTGGCCGGCGCTTCATTGTGGCGTGGAGCCAGCGCAGAATCGATGATTCTGCTCGGAATTGCGCTGGTGTTCCTGTTCCAGGCAATGCTCTCCCTGATGCAATACCGCGCGACGACCGAAGCACTGCAGCAAATCGTGTTCTGGACGATGGGCTCGCTACAGCGCGCGAACTGGACGTCCAACGCCATCATCGTTGGTGCGCTGGCAATAGCGATACCTTTCACCGTCCTGAACTCGTGGAAACTCACAGCCCTACGACTGGGCGATGATCGCGCGGCGGCGCTGGGGATCAATGTCCAGCGCTTGCGCGTTAGCACCCTCGTAGTCTCCTCCTTACTGGCGGCCAGCGCGGTAGCGTTCGCGGGCGTGATCGGCTTCATCGGCCTGGTCGGCCCCCACGTCGCCCGCATGCTCGTCGGCGAGGACCAGCGCTACTTCGCCCCTGCATCCATGGCGGCCGGAGCTCTGTTGCTGGCCGCTGCACACGCGGTATCGATCACTGTGGTTCCGGGCGTTGCGGTGCCGATCGGCATCATCACATCCCTGGTGGGAGTTCCCTTCTTCCTCATTCTGGTGTTCGTCCGCCGACGCACGGTCTGGGGGTCCTAGCCCATGCTGACTATCGAAGATATCCACGTCCGCTACGGCAAGAATCCGGTTCTGCAGGGAGTATCGGCTTCCGGCTTTCAGCCGGGGTCCATCACCGGCCTGTTGGGGCCTAATGCCGCGGGAAAGTCCACCCTGGTGAAGACGATCGCTGGGATACAGAGGGCGTCATCAGGCACCTGCCGCATCACCAGCAACGGCGAGGAACTATCCGGCAGTAACCGGCGCGATGCGATTGGTTATGTGCCCCAAGACCTGCTCTCTAGCGCTTCCCTGACGGCCTTCGAATCGATCCTCGTGGCGACGAAACGATCGACGCGCCGGGCAGCCACCGCGACCGCACAGGAACAAGCGGCCGCAGTGCTAGAGAGGCTGGGGATTACGCACCTGGCTTCGCGCTATGTTCACGAACTGTCGGGCGGGCAGCGGCAGCTGGTCGCCGTGGGACAAATGCTGGTGCGCGAGCCCGAGGTGCTACTTCTGGACGAGCCGACGTCTGCCCTGGATCTGCGGCACCAGGTGGAGCTTCTGCAGCTCATCCGCCGAGAGGTATCCCACAATGATTCGATCGCGCTGATTGCGATTCACGACCTGAACCTGGCGGCGCGCTACTGTGATCAGCTTATTGTGCTGCACCGTGGGCGCCTGATGGCGCAGGGGCAGCCTTCCGAGGTGCTGACCCCGGGTCTGTTGGAAGAGGTCTACGGACTGCGGGCGAAGGTGCTTGACGATGCTGGCACGCCAGTGATCTGCCCTGTCGAGGAGTCAGCGCCGAGCCACTTGTAGCATTGCTACTTCAAGACAAGCCCCGGTCCTGCCGGGGCTATTTTTATGGCCAGAATCATGGCTTTCATGGCTGTATCGAGGCACGAAAAAATCCAGTGCACGCATTGACTGCGTCCACTGGATCTTTAAGCTCTGTGCGGGTCTCCGCCGAAAGCTATGCCGAATGCTGGTGAAGGCTTAGGCCTCGACAGCCTCGTTCTCGACGATGTTCACCACGCGGCGACGGCGCTTGGTAGCGAACTGTACGGCGCCGGCCTTCAGGGCGAACAGAGTGTCGTCGCCACCGCGACCGACGTTCTCACCCGGGTGGAAAGAGGTACCACGCTGGCGGATCAGGATCTCGCCGGCCTTGACCTGCTGGCCGCCGAAGCGCTTCACACCGAGACGCTTGGACTCGGAGTCACGGCCGTTGTTGGAGCTAGATGCACCCTTCTTGTGTGCCATTTGTCTCTCCCTCCTTAAGGAAGATTATTGAAGTGTCTCGGTAGTTTACTTGATACCGGTGACCTTCAGAACCGTGAGGCTCTGACGGTGGCCGAAGCGGCGCTTGTAACCGGTCTTGTTGCGGTAGTGCATACCACGGATCTTCGGTCCGCGGACGTGCTCTACGATCTCAGCGTTGACGTTGACAGATGCCAGCTTGTCACCGGTGGTGACGTTTGCGCCATCGACGACGAGAACCGGGGTGAGAGCCACGGACGAACCCGGCTCACCCTCGATCTTCTCGACCTTGACGAGGTCACCTTCGGCAACCTTGTACTGCTTTCCGCCGGTCTTGACGATCGCGTACATGTAGGGCTACCCCTTTAATTTCTCTAATCGGCTCAGGCAGCCCCCTGCGGGAAGGAAGCATCCTGACTGTTACTTTTGCTTAGCTGCGTCCGTTCCCCCGAAACTCAGGGCTTCCCGCGCGAACGCATCTTGCTGTTGAAGATGTATTCACGCAGTCCCCGGCGACGCGCGCGTTAAAGCTGGTCACCGGCGGAACGAACAGCGACTGGTTAAGACTACCCGGTCAGGGGGCTAAAAACCAAATCCCTTTTCTTTCGCCACGAACTAGTTCTTCTTACGAACTACGCGGCGGCGACGAGCCCGCGAGCGAGGCTTCTGAGCGCCCGATTCCGCACCGGCATCGCGGCCACTATCACTGCCGCCATCGTTGCCACTGCCCTCGAAGTCCTCGCGTCGCGGAGCGAAGTCGGACTTTGAGTTACCGCGCGTGCGGCGCTTGCGGCGAGGAGACTCGTCGAACTGACGTTTTGCTTCCTCGTAGCTGGAAGGCTGGTCGTCGGAAACGTGGGCGTCCTTAACTGAAGAACGAGAAGATCGACCCGCATCCGCGCCAGTCGACGCCGAGCGAACTACACGGCGACGGCGGCGACGCTTCGCCGGAGTCTCAGCGCGTTCGGACTTCTCTGCGCGTTCCGGCTTCTCGGCGTGATCGGCTGCCGAGGGCTCGTCCGGATCCTCCTGCGCGGAGCGCTTCCGGGCGCTGGCAACGATGCTGTTGATGTCCTCGGTGGCCTGGCTGGCGTGCGGGTTGCCGCGGCGCACGACACGGCGCCGCACGCGACGACGGCCGGTGCCCTGCTCGTTAGTGCTCTGCTCGCTGGCTCCCTGCTCGTGCTGCGGCGCCCGCTGGTTGCCCTGGTCACGCCGGTTGTCCTGCTTTTCCTCGCGGCGCTTGTCTTCTTGGTGCCTATCCTCGCGGCGCCTTTCTTCCTGACGCCTATCGTCGCGGCGCTTACCCTGGTTCTTCGCCTGCTGGCGCTCCTTGCGTCGGCCGTGATCGCGGCGCGGCTCCGGATCCTGCTGCTCGACAGGGTCCGGGTGCATGATGAAGCCGCGGCCGTCGCAGGCCTCACACGGGGTGGAGAAGGTCTCCAGCAGACCGGTGCCCAAACGCTTGCGGGTCAGCTGCACCAAGCCCAGCGAGGTCACCTCGCCCAGCTTGTGGCGGGTACGGTCGCGCCCCAGGAATTCCGATAGGCGGCGCAGCACCAGGTCCTGGTTTTGCTGCAGCAGCATGTCGATGAAGTCCACCACGATCATGCCGCCGATGTCGCGCAGACGGAGCTGGCGCACGATCTCCTCGGCCGCTTCCAGGTTGTTCTCGGTAACCGTGGCTTCCAGGTTGCCACCGCTGCCGACGAAGGAGCCGGTGTTCACATCGATGACCGTCATGGCCTCGGTGTGGTCGATGATCAGGTAGCCACCCGAGGGCAGCCACACCTTGCGGGCCATTGCCTTTTCCAGCTGCTGGTCCAGGTCCAGCGGCGCGAAGGCATCCTGACCGTCGTGCTTGCCGCGGTTCCACTTGTGCACCCGATCCATCAGCTCCGGAGAGGTCCGTCCCAGGTAGTCGCGGACGACCTGCCAGGACTTATCACCGTCGATGATCAACTCGGAGAAGTCCGCGTTGAAGACGTCGCGCACGACCTGGATCAGCATGTTCGGCTCTTCGTAGAGCGTCACCGGCTTGGATCCCTTAGAGTTGCGCTCCTTGTTCTCCAGCTTCTGGATCTCCTCCCAGCGCTTCTGCAGGCGCTGGACGTCATCGGTGATCTGCTCTTCCGTGGCGTTCTCCGCAGCGGTGCGGATGATCGCGCCGCCGTCACCGGTGATCACTTCGCCGAGGATGTCCTTCAGGCGCTTGCGCTCACCGACGGGCAGCTTGCGGGAAATGCCCGCGGTCGTACCTGCCGGGAAGAACACCAGGTAGCGGCCTGCGAAGCTGATGCGGTTGGTCAGGCGGGCACCCTTGTGCCCGATCGGGTCCTTCAACACCTGCACCAGGATCTGGTCGCCGGGGCGCAGTGCCTGGTCGATCTTGCGGCTCTTGGAATGCAGGTGCGGCGAACGCCAATCCATCTCACCTGCGTACAGCACTGCGTTGCGGCCAGTGCCAATGTCCACAAAGGCTGCTTCCATGCTGCCCAGCACGTTCTGCACACGGCCGAGGTACACGTTGCCGATCAGCGACTGGTGCGTTGCATCCGCGACGAAGTGTTCGACCAGCTGACCGTCCTCCACCACGCCGACCTGCGTCAACATTCCCTTGTCGTCGGTGCGCTGCGAGTCGCGGACGATCATGGTGCGCTCGACGGACTCACGGCGTGCCAGGAACTCGGCACGGGTGATGGCCTTGTAGTTCCTGTCACGGTTCTTTGCACGCCAGCGGCGCTGCGATTCAAGGCGAGTGGAGCCCTTCATCTTTACCGGCTCATCCACCATGTCGTCGGTGGAGCGCTCAGCAGGGTGCAGGTCCTCGGGCGCGATTGCCTTCTGGTGTTCCTGTTTACTGTCTTGCTCTTCGCCCTTTTCTTCTGACGCCCTCTCCTCCGCCTGGCGCACGCTTCCCACACGGCGCACGACTCGGCGAACCCTGCGCCGACGAACTGGTTTCTTCTCGGAGCTTTCAGCCTCAGCCTTTTCTGGCTGGGCCTTTTTTGCCTCAGCCCTAGCGACCGGTGCTTCCGCCTGCTCGGGCTTCTGCTCCGGCTTCACTTCCTGCTCAGCCTGCTTGGCCTGCTTAGGCTCCGCGTTCTTGGCGGTCTTCTTCACCGCGCGCTTCGTCGTCCGCTTCGCGGTGCGCTTGGAAGTCCGCTTAGAGGGCTTCTCCCCCGCCTTGTCCTCGGGCATCTCCGCTGGTTGCTCCGCTAGCTGCTCTGCTGGCTGCTCGACAGCTTTCGCAGTTTCCTTGTCAGAAACCTCTTCGGCAGGTTGTTCTGCTGCCTTCTTTGTCTGCCTCTTCGAGGTCTTCTTGGCTGCCTTCTTTGTTGCCTTCTTAGCAGTCTTTTTCGCAGGCTTCTCTGCCTGTTTCTTCGCAGCCTTCTTGTCTGCCTGAGCTGGTTTATCGGTGGAACTAAGGGCGTCCAGAACAGAAAAGACCTGCGCCTGAGTCAGCGACGAAGCCGTCTTCTTCCCCTCAATTCCATGGTCCGCCAGTACGCCCAGGAAATCCGTCGCGCGGATCCCCAACTGCTTGGCAATGGTGTGGACGCGAACCTTCTCCCCCACACTTCCTCGATCAATTTTCGCAGCCTGAGCTGCAATTTCCGGGCTGATGGTCGCCACGAAATCTCCTTTTAAAGTCTTCAAAGTTTGCCCGATCGCAATGCCGCATCATCGTTGTGGGCATCCGATCTGCACCCATTGTCTCATATCCACCCGACAGTGCAGCGAACGCGCCGAAACCGGCTGTTACGCTAGTCGCTATGCCAACCCCCACGCAGCCCCCTAAAGCTTTCGATCGTGCGGTTCTGACGGACGTAACCAACAGTATGAAGCCGAACAAAGGCGCGCAGTTCGCATTGGCTATCGTGTTTGCAGCAATGATGCTGATCCTGTGTTCGCCGCTAAACGGTCCGCTGCCCGCACTGGGGATCCTCGTCACCGCCGTCGTGGCTTGCGTGGTGTGGTGGCGCTACCTGCGACGGGGCGGCGTGCGCGGGAACGACTACTCCCCCATGAAGACGGGCGTCGAGGCCGCCCGCACCCCCTTCAGCTGGAAGGAGGAAGGTCGCCTCGTGCTGTTGCTGGGGTTGGTTTTCGGACTATCCCAGGTCGCGTCGATGGTTGTTGGCAGCGGTCGGTGGGCCTACGCAGGTGTTGCCGCACTCATTACCGTGGGGGTTGCCTACTGGGTTATTTCTTTTGACGCCTGGCGCCCCGCCCGCTACACCACCCCAGAAAAGCTTGATCGGGACATCAAGATTGAAACCCCCGTGGAGTGGCTGCACGCATTTCTTTACTGCCGCCGCTGCGTGCCGGGCGGGCTGCAGATGCTCAGCGACAGGCTGAAGGAGGATCTAGCGCACTACGGCTGGACCGCGAAAGAGGCAGACGAGGCTCTGAACAAACTGGTCAAGCAGGGAAATGCGGTGAAGATCCGCGAGCTGCGCTCCGCCGATGGTGCGCTGAACTGGGTAACACTGACGGAAGAAGGTTCACAGAAATTCCAGCAGCACTACGGCGGATAATGCGCCGGATAATACCGCGGCTACGACCAAGCACGCACCCCCTTTAACACGCAACACGCAAAAACCGCGGACGCGATGCGCCCGCGGTTTATTTGTCTAGCTTTTTACAGGTTCGGGAACCAGATGCCGATCTCGCGCTCAGCGGACTCCGGGGAGTCGGAGCCGTGGACAACGTTCTCACCAACGGTCAGTGCGAAGTCGCCGCGGATGGTGCCCGGGGTGGCCTTCTCGACCGGGTGGGTGCCGCCGGCCAGCTGACGCCAAGCAGCGATAGCGGACTCGCCCTCAACGATGGCTGCAACCAGCGGAGCGGAGGTGATGAAGTCCACCAGCTCGCCGAAGAAAGGCTTGTCGGCGTGCTCAGCGTAGTGCTTCTCCGCGGTCTCGCGGTCAGCGGTGCGCAGGTCCAGCTCGACGAGCTTCAGACCCTTCTTTTCGATGCGAGAAATAATTTCGCCCACGTGGCCGTTCTTCACGCCATCGGGCTTGATCAGAATCAGAGTGCGTTCAGTCATGCCAGCAATTCTACACGTGGCGTCACGGCGCTACAGCGCCACAACACCCTGGCGCTACAGCGCCGCAGCACCCCACTGCTACACGCGACCGCGCACCTGGTCCATCAAGGCATACGCGCGGTCACCCGGGCACGCCGTTGCCGTGGATACGTCGCCCCAGTCGCGGTGGCCGGTAATCGTCCGGCGGGTCAGGTTCAGGCGAGCTGCGTTGTTGACGTAGCGCACGCTGCCGCGCGGATCCAGGCCCAGACCGTGGCACAGGTGGCGTAGGACGCGCACGAGGGAATCGATGGCAGCGGGGGTCGGGCTTTGCGTCATAAAGTTACCCAGCAAGCACACACCAATGTTGCCGTCGTTTGCGTTGTACACGTGCCCTGCGGTCACGGACATCGGCGTACCTCCCAGGCTGCCGGACTGGAACACCGCCTGGCCATCCGTGCCGGTGGTGCGGCCCTGGAACACGGTGCCGTCCGGGGCGATCAGCAGGTGGTAGCCGATATCGCCCCAGCCGCGCCCACCATTCGCGCTGGAGGCGTGGAAGGCATAGATACTGCGGACGTTCGCGGCATAATCGCCGTTGGCTGGGGTGGCCATGGCGGTGTGGTGCACGGTGATGAGTTGCGCGCGGGTGAAGCGGGGCGTCCACCCCATCAGTGATTCGTTGGCGCCCCATTCGCGACGGGAAACAACGCGCAGGCCGTCGATCACGTTCGCGCCACCGCCGATGCCACCGCCTGGGGCGGGCAGCCCCGGAATTGCCAAGCCACTAGACGCCAGGATTCCAGCAATGGTTCCCGCCAGCGCCAGCGAGCCGACCACACCCGCAGCACCGGTCTCCAGGCTGCTCTGCAGATCAGCCGGATCCGTGGGAAGACCAGGCGCGGAATAGGGTGCGATGCCCGCGCCGAAGATCTTCTCTTCCTCCCCCTTTGGAGCCTCGACGACGTGCAGGAACACCCGGGTCGCCGGATCGTTGAGGTCGGCGGGCAGCCAGACCTCGGTAGCCCCTTCCGGAGGGTTCACGGGGTCGGATTTCAGGGCGGAATCGTCGCCCTCGCGGTCGTGCGCCTCGGCGTGCACCACGCGATCTTCCGTGCGCCCGCCCGCGAACTCAAAGCGGAGCGTCGCCGTGGTCTCCTCAGCCGCCGCGGGCGGAAAGGTAATCGTTAGGTACCCGGTGCCTCCGGGAAGCTGTCCCTTCTGGTTGACGCCGATTCCCGTCGCCGTAAATTCTGCTAACTGACCAGGGTTGGCTGGGGTGGCAGGGTTGGCTGGGTCGGTTGGGCTGGCGGCGTTGTCAGCGGAGGAAAAGACCCCCATATTGTTGCGGTTGGCGAAGAGGAGGGTGCCACCTACGGCGGCTCCAAGGGCGGTGGATGAGCGGAAGAATGCGCGGCGCGTCAACGTCATGATGCGCATATTAAGACACATTCGGGGGTAGCGGGCACATCACCCCCTTTCGGGGTATCCCCTGGTCACTGTTACTGATGTTAAAGCAGTTGCGAATGTGGCGTCATAAAGATTACTCAGCGGGGGTAGCTGGACGGCGCACGTTCCCTTCCTCATCGAGGTGCTGTGAGGGCAGCAGACCGCGCTCCATCCGGCGCAGCAGGTTCGAGCGAAGGTGGTAAACGTACCACCAGCACAGGGCGAAGATCACGCCCATCGCACCCATCGCCGGGTGCACAATGAAACCCGCAACGGCCAGCACCTGCAGACCGATGTTCAGCCAATCCGCCCATTTCAGCTTCTGCAGGAAAGCCGCCACGATCATGGCAGCGCCCAGTCCGATGACGTAAACCATGTTGAAGGTGGTGGCGGAGGCGCCGGCGTCCACTCGCGTAATCACGGTGAGAACCAGCAGGATAACGATGGCCTCCATGATGTGGGTGCCTGCCATCACTCCGCGCAGTCCCTTCAGGGGATCGTTCGCGGGGGCCTGGCCTGGACCTAGCGGGCCGTATTCGACCTGCTGCCCCACCTGCTTGCCAGCCTGTTTGTCGGCCCGTTTGCCAGCCCCGGTGCGGTTGTGCGGGTTCTGTGCCACGATCGTGCAGCTCCTTGCTAGTTCTGCTAATTCTTCCGGATTGAATACTTCTTTCGGCGCCTGTGCCAGTGCCAGTGTGCCCGTGTGCGCTACGCCGGTTCCTTGCCAAACAGCGTACGGGCCTCCCCAGCCGTCACAACGGAGCCGGTAATCAGCACGCCCGCGCCCGACAGCACACCATCTTCGTCATCTTCGGCCAGCTGAGTGGCTAGCTCCACGGCGCCGGGCAGGTTAGCTGCCACGTGCACGCGCTCCTCGCCGAAGGCATCGCGCGCGTACTCGGCCAACACATCGACGGGCAGGGCGCGCGGGGAATTCACTTCCGTCACCACGACCTCGTCCATCACGGGCTCCAGAGCGGCCAGGATACCGCGGGCGTCCTTGTCCCCCAGCACGCCGATCACGCCGACAAGCCTGCGGAACTCGAAGTCGCGGTCGATGGCCGCAGCCAGAGCCTTGGCTCCGTGCGGATTGTGGGAAGCGTCGATGAACACGCTCGGGGTGGAACGCACGCGCTCTAGTCGGCCGGGCGAGGCAACGGAGGCAAAGCCCTGGCGCACAATGTCCACGTCCAGCTTCCGATCTGCCCCGGCGCCAAAGAAGGCTTCGACGGCTGCCAGCGCCACAGCCGCATTGCGCGCCTGGTGCTCGCCGGATAGGGGCAGGAAGATGTCCTCGTATTCCCCGGCCAGGCCGCGGATGGTCAGGCTCTGCCCACCCACTGCGATCTGGCTGGACACCACACCGAATTCGCTACCCGCACGGGCAACCGCGGAATCCTTGGCGACCGCTTCTTCCAGGATCACGCGCATCGCTTCGGGCTCCTGTTCGGCGACGATAGTCACGTTATCCGGCGGGGTCAGCAGGTCATCGGCGTCCCAGCGAGCCTTGATGATGCCTGCCTTCTCGCCCGCGATCTGCTCCAACGTGTCGCCCAGGTAGTCCGTGTGATCCAGCCCTATCGGGGTGATCACGGCAACGTCGGAGTTCACCACATTCGTCGCGTCCCAGCGCCCGCCCATGCCGGTCTCCACCACGGCGACGTCCACCGGCGCATCGGCGAAGGCCGCATAGGCCATGGCCACCAGCACCTCGAACTTGCTCATCTGCGGGCCGCCTTCGGCCTGGCTTTTCGCGTCCACCATCTCCACCATCGGCTGAATGTCGCGCCAGGTGTCCACGTAGTCGCGCGGGTGCAGCGGCTTACCGTCGATGGCGATGCGTTCGGTGACGATCTGCAGGTGCGGGCTGGTAGTCCGCCCGGTGCGGCGGTGGAACGCGCGCATTAGCGATTCGATCATCCGCACCACGGAGGTCTTGCCGTTCGTACCCGCCACGTGAATCACCGGGAATGCACGCTCCGGGTGACCAAGCAGGTCCATCAGCATCTCCACCCGCTCGAGCGTCGGGTCGATCTTCGTCTCTGGCCACCGCAGGTTCAGTTCCGCGTCAACCTCGGCCAGGGCGGCCAGGTCGTCGGGGGTTATGGGCCTTTCTTTTGGTGACGCCACCTCAGCCTCATCCGACCCCACGCCGTCGATAGGCAGAGCCAGGCCTGCCTCGTCGAGGGTTACCTCTTCCGGGTAGCTATCCCCGAGCTTGTCGTCGGTGGTTTTATCGTCGGTCATGCCTTCGGCAGACCTTCCAGGCGGGCGGTGATGCGATCGAATTCCTCCTGCGCAACGCGCTGGCGCTCGCGGATTCCCTCGACAACCTTCTCCGGCGCCTTGGCTAGGAAGTTCTCGTTACCCAGCTTCTTCGCTGCGTTGTCCAGCTCCTTCTGCGCTGCCGCGAGGTCCTTCTCCAGGCGCTTGCGCTCCGCGGCCACGTCTACGGTGCCGGAGGTATCCAGCTGCACCGCGATGGTGGCCTGGGACAGGCGCACCTCGATGGATGCGGTCTCAGCGAAGTCTTCGGCCGGGGTTTCCAGGCGCACCAGCGAACGCACGGCGTCCTCGAAGTCGGCCAGGTCGGCGGCGGCGAAGTCCAGGGCAGCGGGCACCTTCTGGGAGGGCTTCACGCCCTGGTCGCTGCGGAAGCGACGCAGCTCGGTGACCAGCTTGTCCACGTCAGCCATGCGGCGCACCGCGTCGGCGTCAGTCTCCACCCCACCGTTGGTCAGGTCGGCGGTCGGCCAGTCGGCAGTGACCAGGGATTCGGAGTAACCCTCTTCCCCAGCTGTCAGTGCCTTCCAGAGCGTCTCGGTGACGAAAGGCATGGCGGGGTGCAGCAGGCGCAGCACTGCGTCCAGCACGCGACCCAGCACGATCTGGGTGCTGATGCCCCGCTGGACTTGCTCCTCAGTGGCGCTGTCCCAATCGCGCGGGATCTGCACCTTCGCGATCTCCAGGTACCAGTCGCAGAACTCGCCCCAGGCGAAGCGGTACAGGTTTTCGTTGGCCAGGGAGAACTCGTAGCGGTCCAGAGCGTCATCCACCAGCTGGCGGACTTCCTCCAGGCGATCCAGGATCCAGCGGTCGGCGTCCGTCAGCGTATCGCGAGCCGGCAGCTCACCGACGTGCGCACCGTTCATAAGGGCGAACTTGGTGGCGTTGTACAGCTTGGTGGCGAAGTTGCGGGAAGACTGTGCGGCATCCTCACCCACCGGCAGGTCGGAGCCCGGGTTGGCGCCACGCGCCAGGGTGAAGCGCAGCGCATCCGCACCATAGTCGCGCACCCAGTCCATAGGGTCGATGCCGTTGCCTAGGGACTTGGACATCTTGCGGCCGTGCTCGTCGCGCACCAGGCCGTGCAGGAAAATGTCCTTGAATGGGATCTGCGGGCGTCCGTCCTTGCCCGTGCCCAGCACCTCGGTGGTGCGCTTGGAGGCGAAGGTGGCGAACATCATCATGCGGGCAACCCAGAAGAACAGGATGTCGTAGCCGGTCACCAGCACGCTGGTGGGATAGAACTTCTCCAGCTCCGGGGTCTTCTCCGGCCAGCCCATCGTAGAGAACGGCCACAGGGCGGAGCTGAACCAAGTATCCAGCACGTCCTCGTCCTGGTACCACCCCTCGCCCGTCGGGGCTTCATCGTCCGGTCCGCAGCACACGATCTCGCCGTTCGGGCCGTACCAGATCGGAATGCGGTGGCCCCACCACAGCTGGCGGGAAATGCACCAGTCGTGCATGTCGTCCACCCAGTCGAACCAGCGCGGTTCCTGGGAGGCCGGGTGGATCACCGAGTCGCCGGAGCGGATGGCATCGCCGGACATCTTCGCCAGCTCGTCAACCTTGACGAACCACTGCTCGGACAGACGTGGCTCCACGGCTTCCTTGGAACGCTCGGAGTGGCCCACGCTGTGCACGTAGGGGAACTTGCGGGCCACGATGCGGCCCTGCTCCTCCAGCGCCAGGCGGATCTTCTCGCGCGCCTCGTAGCGCTCCATCCCGTCGAACTCCGTGCCGGTGTTCGCGATGTGGCCGGTCTCGTCCATGATCACCGGCATCGGCAGGTCGTGGCGCTGGCCCAACGCGAAGTCGTTCGGGTCGTGCGCCGGGGTGATCTTCACGGCACCAGTACCGAACTCCGGGTCGACGTAGTCGTCGGCCACCACAACCATCTGGCGATCTGGCAGGAACGGGTGCGGCAAGGTCTTGCCCACCAGATCCGCATAGCGCTCATCCTCTGGGTGCACAGCTACAGCCACGTCACCCAGCATTGTTTCCACACGCGTCGTCGCAACAATCACGTGTGGTTCGGCATCGTCCAGAGAGCCATAGCGGATGCTAACCAGCTCACCCTCATCCTCGGAATACACGACCTCAATGTCAGAGATTGCGGTCTGTAGCACAGGAGACCAGTTCACCATGCGATTCGCTCGGTAGATCAGGCCGGCGTCAAAAAGCTCCTTGAACATGGTCTGCACCGCGCGGGACAGGCCATCGTCCAGAGTGAAGCGCTCGCGCGACCAATCCACCGAGTCACCGATGGCGCGCATCTGGCGCTGGATCACGCCACCGTACTGGTCCTTCCACTCCCAGACCTTTTCCACGAAGGCCTCGCGGCCATAGTCGAAGCGATCCTTGCCCTCGGTTTCCTTCAGGTTGGCCTCGACCTTCGTCTGGGTGGCAATACCCGCGTGGTCGGAGCCCGGCAGCCACAGGACCTCGAAGCCCTGCATGCGCTTGCGGCGAGCCATCGCATCCATCAGGGTGTGGTCCAGTGCGTGGCCCATGTGCAGCTGGCCGGTCACGTTCGGCGGCGGCAGCACAATGCTAAAAGGTGGCTTATCGCTGGCCGGGTCAGCCTTGAAGTAGCCGGAATCCACCCACCCCTGGTACAGGTTTTCCTCTACCGCGGCGGGGTCCCATGCCGCGGGAAGCTGTGCCGAGCGGTCAGCACCAATCTGGTTAGAGCCATTTGCCTTAGAACTGGAGTCACTCACGCTTGCCCAGTCTAGTAGACGGCCCGGACGGGCTGTACAACCCCGCCTACATCTCGCGCGCCTACATCTCCAGCGCCGCCCGCAGCACACCGGCGGCTTCGTCCAACGCCCGCGCGGCACCATGCCACACTCCCGAAGAATTCACGAAGGGGTGGATCAGGCCGGGGTGGCGTCGGAAAGAAACAGGAACCCCTGCCTGGCGCAGCTTGTCCGCATAGGCCGCGCCCTCGTCACGCAGAGGATCGAACCCGGCGACGGCTACATATGCCGGAGCGACCCCACTCACATCATCAGCCAGCAGCGGGGACACGTCCGGATCCTGGCGCTGCGCCTCGTCGGTGAGGTACTGGTCGCGGTACCACCGCATGTGCGCATGGGTCAGGAAGTAGCCCTTGGCGAACTCCTTGTGGCTAGGCGTATCCATCTGCGCGAGGTTCGTGACCGGCACAAATAGCAGCTGAGCCCGCGGCTGCTCCTGCCCTTGCCGCTTCCGGCGCAGGCACACCACGGCGGCCAGGTTGCCTCCCGCAGAGTCGCCGCCGATGGCCACCTTTTTCTTATCGACGCCCCTCACTTCACCCGCCATCGCGGCCTCCACAACGGCACAGCAGTCATCCGGCGCGGCGGGGAAAGGATGCTCCGGGGCCAAGCGATAATCCACGGCCAGCACCGCCACACGGGCGCTTTCGCACAGCCAGCGGCAGGTCGAATCGTGCGAGTCGAGGGAGCCAACCACCCAGCCGCCACCGTGGAAGTACACCAGGGTCGGCAGGTCCTGGTCGGGTGTCACAGCACCGGTTGGCCGGTAGTGGCGCACCCGCACGCCGCGGATCTGCTCCTCCACCACCGAACCAACCGGCCTGACGCGCCCACCGGCCATGTAGGCAGCGTCTTCCACTACTGCGCGGGTTTTCGCGACAGGCTGATGGGAATAGTCCGCGGGGTGCATCAAATCGGTGACCAGGCTGGAGGCGCGAACGTCGGCGTCCAGCCGGTCGCCGTCAGAGTTCGTGCGAGTGCCGAGTACCCGCAGCAGGATTTCGGGAATGTTGGGCAATACCCACCCGGCGCGGGCGGACAGCTGATTAAACAGGGAGTGCTGGCGGTGCTGGGAGTGGATCGGGGCTGTGGTTTCAGTTGGTGAGTTCATGCCATACATAAAACCACCCGACCAGGTGGCCGGGTGGCGGTATGGGCAAAAAAGTTTCTAGTTGAAAACTAGAGGTTTGCTAGCGGCTAGTTTAAGGCTAATTAGCGGCTCAGTTACAGCAGGCCAGCTTCCACGACCGCTGCCTTTTCCTCCTGCAGTTCCTTCACGTTTGCGTCGATGCGCTCCTGCTGCGCCGGGCTGATCTCCAGTCCCTGCACGATCTCCCACTCGCCGTTGACGGAGCGGCAGGGGAAGGAGAACACGAGGCCTTCCGGGATCCCATAGGAACCATCGGAGGGCAGAGCGACGGAAACCCAGTTGCCCTCGGCAGTGCCGTTCACCCAGTCGCGCATGTGATCCAGCGCGCCGTTGGCGGCGGAGGCTGCGGAGGAACGGCCGCGCACCTCAATGATCTCCGCGCCGCGCTTAGCTACGCGCGGGATGAACTCGTCGTTCACCCATGCTGCGTCCAGCTTGTCGGCGATCTTCTCGCCATTCAGCGTCAGCTCCGTGACGTCCGGGAACTGGGTGGCGGAGTGGTTGCCCCAGACGATCATGTTCTTCAGGTCGCGGACAGCCACGCCCAGCTTCTCCGCCACCTGAGCCAGGCCGCGGTTGTGGTCCAGGCGAGTCAGGGCGGTGATGCGGCGGGGATCCAACCCCTCGGCGTGGGCGGCGACGATCGCGGCGTTGGTGTTTGCCGGGTTGCCGACCACGATAACGCGCACGTCGTCGGCAGCGTGCTCGGCAATGGCTTTGCCCTGGGGGCCGAAGATCTTGCCGTTGGCGGCCAGCAGGTCGGCGCGCTCCTCGCCCTTCTGGCGCGGCTTCGCACCGACCAGGAACACCGCGTTGGCGTCCTTGAAGCCCTCGTTGATGTCGGTGGTGATGGTGACCTCGCCCAGCAGTGGGTAGGCGCAGTCGGCCAGCTCCAGTGCCACGCCACGTGCAGCCTGCACACCGTGCTCGGTCTCCAGCAGTCGGAGGTTCACCACCCGGTCGCCGAAGACTTCACCCTTGGCGATGCGGAACAGCAGGGAGTAGCCAATCTGGCCACCCGCACCCGTAACGGTGACGGTGACGGCGTTCTGGTTGTTAGTGGTCACGCTGGGCTCCTTTGAAAGCAGGTTTCTCAGATTATTTTTAAACCGCTTCCCACTGTAATGACCCTCCCGTTGACCTGCATGGCACGGCAGGTCAGGCTCCGCACCCTAGGGCGTAGCTTGCCATTCCTCGCCTTTCCCACCACCCCCGATCGCACCCTCAGTTACTGCACATCGCTGCAGGTTAACCCGGTGGGTAGATAAACTACTTTGGTGCAAAATAAGCCCCACCTCCCCGCTTCTGCGGCCTGGTATGCGCTGAGCGATCAGCAGTACATCCGGGCCATGAACGCCGCCGTGACCATCGCCGTGCGGGTCGGTGCTGCCTTTACTTCCCAGCACTTGGCCACCATCGCCCGGGTTGCCCGCGTGTCGGCAACGTGCGATCTGCTCGCCTCCCCCAGCCGGCTCTATGAGGAAGCTCTGCGTTATGCGCACTCTTCCATTTGGCCCGTGCCGCTGAACGGCTATGACAACCCGGAGATGGACCGCTCCCCCGTCCGCGAGATGCGCAACCTCGTCGGCGCTACCTATACCCGCTTCGCCACGCACCCGGAATCTGTGCGCTTGATTGTGGCCGAAAATCTTCTGGGCGACCCGGAGCTGGTGCACCGCGTAGGCGTGCTGGAGGATTCGCCCGTCGTGCTGCACATCGATCGTGTTCTGATGCGTGGCCACGACATTGGCGCGTTCCGCAACGGTGTGTCCGCGGAGGACACTTATGCCCTGATTACCGCGCTGTGCTCTTTCGCCGTCACCCAGGGCACCACGTTCCACGCGCTGTATGGCATGGATTCTAGGGAGGCGTCCAACGAGGCCGGCCTGCGCAACCTCACCTGCGACGCGGTCATCGCTTTCCTCACCACGACGATGCCAACGAAGCAGGGTAATTCATACACTCACGCTTCACACTCGTCGGTGATCGGTTCGTCGGTCGCCGCGTCGCTCTACGCCGATTCGCGGGATGGGGATAGCGAGGTTAGTGACGCCCCCTCGGCCTCCGACGATCTATATCACGACTAGGCGCTCTTCTTATCCCGCTTTGCTACTTCTTCGTGGGTCAGCAGGGTCGGTTCCGCCTCACCGCGGGCGCATGCGCCGGTGATAATGACTTCCCCAGTTTCCTCGTCCTCCGGGATGGCGAACATGGTCGGCAGCAGCAGGGTCTCCATGATGGAGCGCAGGCCACGGGCGCCAGTTTCGCGCGCCAGGGCCTTTTGGGCAATCTCCCGCAGAGCCTCGTCCTCGAAGGTCAGCCGCACGCCGTCCATCTCAAATAGGCGCTGGTACTGGCGCACCAGGGAGTTCTTCGGCTCGGTCAGAACCCGCACCAGTGCGTCCTCGTCCAGGTGGCCGACATGGGTCAGCACCGGCAGTCGGCCGATCAGCTCGGGGATCAGACCGAACTTCACCAGGTCCTCCGGCTCCACGAACTGGAACGGGTTCGGATCCTCCTCAGACTTCGCGCTGATCTCCGCGCCGAAGCCCAGGCCCTTCTTACCGCGGCGCTCGGAGATGACCTTCTCCAGGCCTGCGAACGCACCGGCCACGATGAACAGCACATTCTTCGTGTCGAATTGGATGAACTCCTGGTTCGGGTGCTTGCGCCCACCCTGCGGCGGGACGGCGGCGACGGTGCCTTCCAGAATCTTCAGCAGCGCCTGCTGCACGCCCTCGCCGGAGACGTCGCGGGTGATGGACGGGTTCTCCGACTTGCGGGAAATCTTGTCCACCTCGTCGACGTAGATGATGCCGCGCTGCGCCTTCGCCACATCGAAGTCAGCTGCCTGCAAAAGCTTCAGCAAGATGTTTTCTACGTCTTCACCGACGTAGCCAGCTTCGGTCAAGCTGGTGGCGTCCGCAATAGCGAAAGGTACGTCCAGCATGCGGGCGAGCGACTGCGCCAGATACGTCTTACCCGAGCCCGTCGGGCCGAGCATAAGAATGTTGGACTTCGCCAGCTCTACCTCGTCGTCAGAGCGACGGGCGGCGGCATTAGATTCCTCAACCTGGATGCGCTTGTAGTGGTTGTACACCGCCACGGCCAGGGTGCGCTTGGCCTCGTCCTGGCCGATGACGTAGTTATCCAGGAACTCGGCAATGGCGGCAGGCTTCGGCAGCTTGGCCGATCCCTCCGCAGGGTCGACGGCCAGCAGTTCCTCTTCGATGATCTCGTTACAAAGCTCGATACATTCGTCGCAAATGTAGACACCAGGGCCGGCAATCAGCTTGCGGACCTGCTTCTGGCTCTTTCCACAGAAAGAGCACTTCAGGAGCTCTGCACTTTCAGGCATGCGGGTTATCAGGCTTTCTCGGATCGGGGAAGTTACGGGACAGCTAGGCTAGCACCCTCGTAGGCTTACAACTCTACCGCGCCACGCCGGATTCCCCGGGAGGCCCACGACCCCGCGGGTCGTGGGCCTCTACTTCTGGGCCGACAGCTTGCGGTAGTCGAAGACCTGGTCGACGATGCCGTACTCCTTGGCCTCCTGGGCCGTCAGGATCTTGTCACGATCGGTATCGATACGGACCTGCTCGGCAGTCTTGCCAGTGTGGCGGGACAGAGTCTCTTCCATGAGCTTGCGCATGCGCTCAATTTCCTTGGCCTGGATCTCCAGGTCGGAAACCTGACCCTGCACACCACCGGTGGCGGGCTGGTGGATCAGCACGCGGGCGTTCGGCAGAGCGGCACGCTTGCCGGGGGTTCCGGCGGCCAGCAGGACAGCGGCCGCACTGGCAGCCTGGCCCAGGCAGACGGTCTGCACGTCGGGGCGGACGTACTGCATCGTGTCGTAGATGGCCATCAGGCTGGTGAAGGAACCACCGGGAGAGTTGATGTACATCGTGATGTCCCGGTCCGGGTCCAGCCCCTCCAGCACCAGCAGCTGCGCCATGATGTCGTTGGCGGAAGCGTCGTCAACCTGGGTACCCAGGAAGATGATGCGCTCTTCAAACAGCTTGTTGTACGGGTTGGATTCCTTCGCGCCGTAGCTGGAGTGCTCCACGAACGACGGCAGGATGTATCGCATTTCTGGCATCTGCATCTCTGACATGTCTTAGCTCTCCTTCGCAGAGGTGATGACGTGGTCGACGAAACCGTATTCCTTGGCCTGCTGTGCAGTGAACCAGCGGTCACGGTCGGAATCCTTGGTGATCTGCTCCACCGTCTGGCCGGTGAAATCCGCAATCAGCTCAGCCATCTCACGCTTGGTGTAGGCGAACTGTTCTGCCTGGATGGCAATGTCGGCAGCGGTACCGCCCACGCCTGCGGAAGGCTGGTGCATCATAATGCGGGCGTGTGGCAGAGCGTAGCGCTTGCCCTTGGTGCCTGCGGAAAGCAGGAACTGCCCCATGGACGCCGCCAGTCCCATCCCGTAGGTAGCGATGTCGCACGGCGCGTACTTCATCGTGTCGTAGATTGCCATGCCCGCGGTGACAGAGCCACCGGGAGAGTTGATGTAGAGACTGATGTCGCGCGTCGGATCCTCTGCGGACAGCAGCAGGATCTGGGCGCACAGTTCGTTGGCGATCTCATCATCCACCTGGCTGCCCAGGAAGATGATGCGTTCGCGCAGCAGGCGCTCATACACTGAGTCTCTATGGTTAGGGGTTTCCGAACTCAACTTCGCTCCTTGCCGTAAGTATTACGAAAGTTCACTTTTGTCTGCGCCCCAGCCTAGTCACAGCTCCGGACAAAGCGTGCCTTCTGGTGGGGTTGTTCGCTGTCAGCGCACGGTAGCCGTGCTCAAAGGCAGGCAAAAAGAAAACCGCCGGAACCTCAGCGAGAGGTTCCGGCGGCGGGTGGAAGCTTAAAAGGGAATTCCTAGTCTTCCTTCTTCTCCGCAGCCTTCTTGGCGGAGGACTTGGTGGCCTTCTTAGCCGCAGTCTTCTTAGTGGTGCTCTTCTTGGCGGTCGACTTCTTGGCCGTGGACTTGGTGGACTTCTTCGCCGCAGACTTCTTCGCCGGTGCCTTCTTAGTGGTGCTCTTCTTGGCGGTCGACTTCTTAGCCGCTGCCTTCTTGGCGGTGGACTTGGTGGACTTCTTAGCCGGAGCCTTCTTCGGCTTCTCTGCAGCCTTGTCCTCCTTAGCGGAGTCCGCCTTGTCGGCATCAGCCTCCGGATCACCGAAGTACTCCTTCGGATCCACGTCTGCACCGTCGGTGTCCTTCACGGAGGTCTTGGCGATGTTCAGCGCCAGAGCCTTGCCGCGGCGAACGTCTGCGAACAGGCTGCCCAGCTGACCGGCCTGCTGCAGCTGCATGATGAACTGGTTCGGATCCATGCCGTACTGGTTAGCAGTGAAGGCGATGTGATCCATCAGCTCTTCCTGGGAAACCTCCGGCTTTTCCTCATCCGCAACTGCATCCAGGAACAGCTGGGTGCGTACGGAATCCTCAGCGGAGCTGCGAGCATCCTCTTCGAACTTCTCGCGAGTCATATCCTGGGCAGCCAGCATGGACTCGAAGACCTTCTCGTCGCCACCGAACTGCTGGATGATCTGCTGGATCTGAGCGTCGACCTGCTCCTTGACAACGGACTCAGGGAGGTCGAACTCGGTCTTCTCCAGCGCAGCGGCCAGAACCTTGTCGCGGATCTCGCCAGCCTGGGTGTTCTTCAGCTGCTGCTCGACCTGGCCCTTCAGGGATTCCTTCAGCTCGTCCAGGGTGTCAAACTCGCTGGCCAGCTGAGCGAAGTCATCGTCCAGCTCAGGCAGCTCGCGCTCCTTGACGGAACCGAGCTTGACGGTAACCTCAGCCTCCTCGTCAGCGTGCTCGCCGGCAACCAGCTTGGAGGTGAAGGTGGACTCCTCGCCTTCCTTCATGCCGATCAGAGCGTCATCCAGACCCTCGATCAGGGAATCGTTGCCAACTTCGTGGGACAGACCCTCGGTGGTGGCCTCGTCGACAGCCTCGTCGTCGATGGTGGCGGACAGGTCGATGGAGACGAAGTCGCCCTTCTTCACTGCGCGGTCAGCCGGCTTCAGGGTGCCGAAGCGAGCCTGCAGGTTCTTCAGCTCCGCGTCGATGGCCTCATCGTCAGCCTTCAGCGGTGCAACCTCAACGGAGATGTCAGAGAAGTCCGGAACCTCGATCTCCGGGCGGACGTCAACCTCAGCGGTGAAGGTAATGTGCTTGCCATCCTCCAGCTCCGCGATCTCGATCTCCGGCTGGCCGAGAGCCTTGATGTCGTTCTCCTCTACAGCCTGGCTGTAGCGAGAAGGCAGCATCTCGTTAATAACCTGATCCAGAACAACTCCGCGCCCCAGGCGGGCTTCCAGAATCTTCGCCGGAACCTTGCCCTTACGGAAGCCAGGCATGTTTACCTGCTGCGCAAGAGACTTGTAAGCCTTATCGAACTCTGGCTTAAGCTCCTCGAAAGGGACCTCAATCGTGAGCTTGGTGCGGGTGGTGCTCAGATTTTCTACAGAGCTCTTCACGAATGCACACTCCTGTGTATTGATAGCTTCATGCACCGCGGTCATCGTTCGTCACGCAGCGCTTGTACGGTCGGTGCTCAATTTTATAGAACCATCGCCGGGCACATCACGCGGGGGTCAGGTTTCGGAACTCAACCGTCACCAACAGGCCTTGTATTCCCCCGGCGGTTCAGACCGCAAACCCCCACTTCATCGCCCAAAGGAAGCGACCCCGCAGGGTGGCGTCACTAAAAAAGCGACAAAATAAAAAATGTCGGGATAACAGGATTTGAACCTGCGACCCCTCGCTCCCAAAGCGAGTGCGCTACCAAACTGCGCCATATCCCGAGCCGCATACTCCGCACATTTAACCCAAACGCCGAACGCCAAGCGCCGAACGCAAGGTACGCGGAAGCTGCGAACGTTACTCTACTGGCAGCAGACCGCTAAATACAAAACGGCAGCTCCCCCGGTTTCGCGAACGATCGCGACCAGAGGAGCTGCCTCGAAAAAAGTGGAGGGAATGACGGGAATCGAACCCGCGTCTTCAGCTTGGAAGGCTGAGGTATTAGCCACTATACGACATTCCCATAAGCAGCTAGCTTCTGCTACGTCCAGTGATGTTACACCATAACCCCCAGTGTCCAGCAAAATCCTTCCACCAAACCACTATTAACCTGCGTTCTTGCGGGGGTATGCAGGTGTAGCGAATCTGCGTATCGCATTGAGGGAGCCCATCTTTAGCGGTAGATTCTAGTGTCATGGAACCAATCATCGTGGACAAGAAAACCGGCACGGAACTCTGGACTGCAGCACAATGCGCCGAGTTCTCCGGTACCGCCCGTGGCACCTTCACGAGCTACGCGGGACGCGGCCGTGCACCTCGCCCGGTGACCAAATATCACGGGCTGACTCTGTGGGATTCCAACGTGGTCAAGGAGTGGCAAGAAAAGCGCGATGGCGCATCGAACGCGTCGAGCACCACCGCGAACTAAGAATCAAGAACTAAAGAACCAAGAAAACCTAGTTTTCCGGCAGCGCCGGAGCCTCGCCCGTACGCTCGTACTCCGCCAGAATGTCGATACGGCGCTGGTGGCGTTCCGCCTCCGACCACGGCTGGGAAACGAAAGCATCAACAATAGCCAGCGCCTCCTCCTCGGAGTGCATACGACCGCCCAGCCCAATCAGCTGGGCGTTGTTGTGTTCACGGGCCAGCTTCGCGGTCTCCACGGACCACGCCAGCGCACAGCGCGCGCCCGGAACCTTGTTAGCGGCGATCTGCTCGCCGTTGCCGGAGCCGCCGAGCACGATGCCCAGCGAACCCTCGTCCTCCACGACGGACTTGGCTGCTGCAATGCAGAAAGCCGGGTAGTCATCGTCCGCGTCGTAGGTGTGGGCACCGCAGTCCACAACCTCGAAGCCCTTGGAGCTCAAGTGATCCTTGATCACGTTCTTCATCTCGAAACCGGCATGATCTGCACCTAGGTAAATACGCATGGTGCCAGTCTAGCCGGTCGCCGGGTGCTCGCGGGAGCTATCCCGCGGGCACCTTTTACTCCGCTACCGGCGCTTCGGTGCGGGAGCGCTTCAGCTCGAAGAAGTGCGGGTTCGCCGCCAGGGTCACGGAGGCATCGAACATCTTGCCTGCCTCTTCCCCACGCGGGATGCGGGTAATGACCGGCCCAAAGAAGGCTACGTCGCCCAGCTGCACGACCGGAGTGCCGACCTCGTCACCCACCAGCTCGATCGCCTTGTCCTGCGATTCGCGCAGCTGCGCCTCGTAGGAGCCCTCGTCGTCTGCAGCCAGGTGGCCAACCTTCGCCAGGTCGGCGGGCAGCTCGACCTCTTCCAGGGACTCAGCGATCAGCTCGTCGTAGCCGTGCGGATCGGTGGCATCCGCGCGCTGCTCGTTGTGGATCTTGGTGCCCATCGCGGTGTACCAGGCGGAGAGCTTCTCCGGGTGTTCCTGCCAGATTGCGGTTGCTACGCGCGCCGGCGCCCACGCGGCGTCCATCTTCTCGCGGTAGGCGGGATCCAGGTCGCGGCCCTCGTTCAGCACGGAAAGGCTCATCGGCTGGAACTTCACCTCTACGTCGCGCACCTCCTGCACCTCCATCAGCCAGCGGCTGGTTACCCAGGCGAAGGGGCAGATAGCGTCGAAGAACATGGTTACGGTCTGCTTCTGTGGTTCAGTCATGTCCCCCACTCTAACCATCGCGCGGCTCCCCCTGTCCGGCGCTCCTACTAGGGTGGTCTGCATGACTTCCATCAACCTAACCCGTACCGAGGCTGAGCATCGCGCCAACCTCATTAGCGATGTTCACTACTCCATCCAGCTGGATCTTTCCGGCGGCGAACAGCCCGACAACAAGCTCTTCCGCTCGCTGACCCGCATCACCTTCACGTCCGGAGCCGGGTCTACTTTCTTGGATCTGCGCGCGGACTCGCTGTTGCGGGTGGAGCTCGATGGCGCGGCACTTGGGGACTTTACTTATGACGCCACTACGGGCATTCCGCTGAACGACCTGTCTAGTGGCCAGCACGAGCTGCTGGTGGAGGCGGAGATTCCGTACTCCACCACGGGGCAGGGTCTGCACCGCTTCTTCGATCCCAGCGATGACCAGGCCTACATGTACACCCAGTTCGAGACGGCGGACGCCAAGCGGGTCTTTGCCTGCTTCGACCAGCCGGACATCAAGGCGACTTATGACGTTGAGCTCACCACGCCCACCGAGTGGACCGTGGTGACGAACAATGAGGTTTCCGTGGCGGAGGCTGCGGGCGTCAATAAGAAAAAGCACAGTGCGACCGTGGACTACCTGCTGTCGACCTACCTCATTGCGTTCTGCGTAGGCCCGTGGCACGTGGTGCGCGACGAATGGCGCGGCACCATTACCGAGCACCCCGAGACCGCGGAAGCGCTGGCCGACAATCCTTTGGGCAAGAACCTGCAGACCAGTGGCGAAATGCGCGTGCCGCTGGCGCTGTATTGCCGCCAGTCGCTGGCGGAGTACCTGGATTCCGACGAGCTGTTCGAGGTAACCAAGCAGGGCTTCGACTACTACGCGGATAAGTTCGGCATCGGCTACCCGTTCTACAAATACGACCAGATCTTCTGCCCCGAATACAACATGGGTGCCATGGAGAACGCGGGTGCGGTGACGATTCGCGACGAGTACATCTTCCGCTCCGCAGCCAGCCACTACCAGTACGAACGCCGCGCGGACACGATCCTGCACGAGCTGGCGCACATGTGGTTCGGCGACCTGGTGACGATGAAGTGGTGGGACGACCTGTGGCTGAACGAATCCTTCGCCACCTGGTCGGCAGCCATGAGCCAGGCGGGGGCGACGAAGTACGACACGGCATGGGTGACGTTCAACAGCAAGGAGAAGGCATGGGCGTATGCGCAGGACCAGCTGTCCTCGACCCACCCGGTGTTCTCTGACGCGGGCGATATCGAAACGGTGGAGGCGAACTTCGACGGCATTACCTACGCCAAGGGCGCGAGCGTGCTGAAGCAGCTGGCGGCCTACGTGGGGCTGGAGGAATTCTTCGCGGGCATCCGCGCACACTTCGCCGCACACGCCTGGGGCAACGCTACGTTCGCGGACCTGCTGGGGGCGCTGGAGAAAGCCTCGGGTCGCGACCTGTCGGACTGGTCGGATCAGTGGCTGCGCACGACGGGCATCAATACGCTGACCCCGGTGTTCGAGGTGACGGACGGCGCCTATAGTTCCTTCGCCGTGGAGCAGTCTGGTGCGCAGCCCGGCGCGGGCGAAACGCGCACCCACCGCATTGCCGTGGGCGTGTACAGCTTCGACGGTGGTAACGGCACCGGTGACAAAGGCGGCGCGCTGCAGCGCACCAAGCGCGTGGAATTGGATGTTTCCGGCGAGCGAACCGAGGTTCCCGAGCTGGTGGGCGTGCCCGCTGGCGACCTGGTGCTGGTCAACGACGACGACCTGGCCTACGGCAAAATGGCGCTGGACGAGGGGTCCCTGGCTACGGCGATTGGTGGCGCAGGTAGCGACGGAGCCGACGTAGGAGCCGACGACAACACGGCCGGAACCGGCGTGCCGAACATCGCGCGCATCACCGACCCGATGGCGCGCGCCCTGGTGTGGTCCGCGACCTGGCAGATGACGCGCAACGCGCAGATGCGGGCCCGCGACTTCATCGGCTTGGTCGCCGGAGGCGCTGCCGAGGAAACCGAGCTGGCTGTGCTGGAGCAGATTCTGGCCCAGGCGCGCTCGGCGGCCGCGAACTACGCCGACCCGGAGTGGGCGGACGAGGGCTGGGCGCAGCTGCGGGAGGCCTTCCTGGCTGCGGCGCGCAAGACCAGCGGCCCGGCCCAGCTGGCTTTCGTCCGCGCGTTCGTGGGGTGCGTGCACTCTGCCGAGTCGGCGGAGGTGCTGCGCGCGCTGCTGGGTGAGGCTGGCGACGGCGCCGAGGCGATCCCGGGCCTCGACGTGGACCAGGATCTGCGCTGGGCGATCATCATCGCGCTGACGGCTGCGGCCCGCGTCACCGGAGATTCCTCCGAGCAGGTCGAGGAGCGCATCGCTGCCGAGGAGGCTAAGGACAAGTCCTCCAGCGGTGCGGCGCTGGCGTTGCAGGCGCGTTCCTCCGTGCCGGATGAGCAGACCAAGCAGCAGGTCTGGCACTCCCTGACCGTGGAGGCGCCGCAGCAGAGCAACCTGAGCCTGCGCCACCGCAACGCCGGACTGGTGCACGTCGGCCACGCCGACCTGTTGCAGCAGTTCAGCGCCGATTACGCTGCCCATGCCGTGGAGTGGTGGAAGTCCCTGAACTCAGAGATGGCTCTGCGCACCCTGGAGGGCATCTACCCCACCTGGGATCACAGCGACGCCACGGATGCCGCCATCGCTGAACTTGTGAAGGCGAAGGACACCCCGAGCGGTCTGCGTCGCGTGCTCTCCGAAGGTCGCGACCGCGTGGCACGAGCCAAGGCCGCCCGCGCTTTCGACGCCCGAGCTGTCGACGCGGCGGGCAAGTAGCCGCGGGGCTGCGCCCTAATGGCAGGCGGGGGCTGCGCCCATCCCGCCCCGCCCGCTATCGCGGAACAGTTAAGGTTGAAGCATGACTTCTAGCTTCTACGATGCTGTCGGCGAGGACACATTCCGCGCCATCGTGCATGAGTTTTATCGCCAGGTGCGCACCGACGATATCCTCGCACCGATGTACCCGGAACAGGACTTCGAAGGCGCCGAAGATCGCCTGCGCTGGTTCCTGGTGCAGTACTGGGGCGGCCCCGCGGAGTTCAACGCCCGGCGCGGCCACCCGCGCCTGCGGATGCGCCACGCCCCCTTCCGCATCGATACGGCCGCCCGCGACCGCTGGCTAGAGCTCATGGGCAACGCCATGGCAACTGTCGATAGTGAACAACTCCCCGACGAGCACCGCGCGGCCATGTGGGATCACATGGAACGGGTCGCGCACATGCTGGTCAACGCTCCTGATCGGCACTAAACGTGTTAGCAGAGCTTTCCGCCGAGACGTTTTCGATCCTCGCAGTGGGATCCTTCGTCGCAGGTTTGATTGATGCCATCGTCGGTGGCGGTGGCCTGGTCCTCATTCCCCTGATCTTGATCGTCGCCCCCGCGACCCCCGAAGCCTCGGCGATGGCGACGAACAAACTCGCGGCGGTTTTTGGAACCTCTTCGGCTGCCGCGCGCATGCTCCGATCCTCTGATATTCGCCAAAAGATCGACCGCAAGCTGGTGGCCTATGGGGTTCCGCTCGCATTCGTCTGCGCAGCCTCGGGCGCGCTGCTAGTAGCGGCGCTCAGCACAGAGGTTTTGCGCCCTCTGGTGATCTTCCTCTTGCTAGCCGTTGGCACCTATGTCGCCCTTAAACCCAGCTTCGGCACTCCCCAGCGCGCACCGGCACAGAGTCGCCGCCGGTGGCTCATCGCGCTCTTCGCGGTGGGAGCCATCGCCACCTACGACGGCTTCTTTGGGCCAGGCACGGGCACCTTCTTGATCATCGTGTTTACGGCACTTCTTAGCAGGTCTTTCGTGGAATCCGCCGCGCTGGCGAAGATCATCAACATCGCCACGAACCTGGGCGCCCTGACAGTGTTTGCCATCGGCGGTCACGTTCTTTGGCCGCTGGGCCTCGGCCTAGCGGTCTTCAATGTGGCCGGAGCACAGGTAGGGGCACGCCTGGTACTTTCCAAGGGAACCGGTTTTGTCCGCATCGCGCTGCTCGTCGTTGTTGTCGTCATGAGCACCAAATTGGGCTACGACATGTACGTCAGCGCCTAATCCACTCACAGCACCCTGCGCGCGAAGGCCCCGTCCCCCGCCCCCAAAAAGCCTCTAGCGTGGCCCGGGCACCCGCGCCAGCCCACCGGGGCGCGGTGCATACACGCTGCCGACCAGCGCATCCACCCGGATCCACGACCCGCTGGCACTCACGCGCACATAATCATAATCCCGCAGCTTCTCCCCTGGCTCTGGAACCAGCCGCAGGCCGCCGAGTGCCGCGATGATTCGCCCCTCCAGTGCGACGGAGGCGGTGGCGTCACTAGATTCCGTGCGCTGCACCGTCAACATCTGCTGCTCCAACAGGCTGCGCGCGATGCCCATGGGACCGGAGTTCGCCTCGTTCTCCGTGGCCATGTCCGCGTGCAGGCCGCGCAGCACGTCGCCCGGTACTGTGTCGATCAGCTCGAAGCCTTGCTGTGGCGGCAGCGAACCGACCCACATCAGGTCCACGTCCGCTCCCAGGTCGAGGGTCTGCTGGCCGGGTTCGAAGCCGACGATCGCTCCCAGTGCTTCGCTGGCGTAGGCCACCGCACCGGCACTTGCGCTACCATTCGCAGCGCCGCCTACCTGCCCTGGTACTCGCACGGAAGCCACGCAGCCTAGTGGCGTCGATATGAAAAGATCCGTCGACCGCTCGCCCACAGCGCTCAGGCGCACGAGCGCACCCGGATCCATCACCAGCGCGCGCTTCATCACTGCCCCCGCACGCCGCATGGCGCTCACTGCCGCAGCCGCGGATCGCGAATCAACTATTCCCTGTAAATCGATTGTGACGCCCATAGCTCCCCCACCTTAGCCCTCCCCAAAGTTTAAGCCCGCGCGGGCTAAGCGCTTGCAGGTCAGAGTCCGGGCGACTTAGAAACGCGCGGCCGTGGTGGCGCGGTCGGTGACCACATCGTGGTCCGCGGGGATCAGGAACATGTTGATGTTGTTGATGTCCTGGTCGTTCCACTCGCGGGACTTCCCCGTCATTACGTCGATGCCCACCATGACGGCATCAATGGTGCAGGTCACGCGCCCAACAGAATCTTGAATGACCTGGCGCATGGTGCAGGATTTGCGCCCCACGTCGATGAAGTAGGAGGCCACGGCTACCTCCGATTCCCCCGGCGACAGGGGGAACGGGTAGTCGATGGTGGTGTGGCGGGCGAACATCGGGGGGACAGCAATGTCCATTTCCATCAGCACGTCTTTGAGGAACACCATCCGTGCGTCCTGGCCAAACTCCAGGTACTTGGCGTTGTTGACGTGTTGGTATTGGTCGAAGTCGGACCAGCGGAGCTCGCGATGGCAGGTGTGCCAGCGAGTCCCGGTGACCTCGTATTCGATGAAGGGCATTGCGTGTGGAACCTCGTTTAACTCCGCGCAGTTAAACCCCGCGCGTTACTTTTGTTTTACGAACCTATATTGCCACACCATTCACACAGGTTCACGTAGGTACACGGTTTGAAGCGAGAAACGCGGCGCAGGCCAGTTAGTTAGCCTGCGCCGCGTGCTGCGCTAACACGCTTCAGCGACTAGCGGGTCAGCTTGCGGTGCGTCACGCGGTGCGGACGTGCAGCCTCCGGGCCAAGGCGATCGACCTTGTTCTTCTCGTAGTCCTCGAAGTTGCCTTCGAACCAGTACCACTGGCCCTCGGCGACGTTGCCCTCCCAGGCCAGGATGTGGGTGCAGGTGCGGTCCAGGAACCAGCGGTCGTGCGAAATGACCACCGCGCAGCCCGGGAACTGCTGCAGAGCGTTCTCCAGGGAGGACAGGGTCTCAACGTCCAGGTCGTTAGTAGGCTCATCCAGCAGGATCAGGTTGCCGCCCTGCTTCAGCGTCAGCGCCAGGTTCAGGCGGTTTCGCTCACCACCGGACAGCACCTTGGAAGGCTTCTGCTGGTCCGGCCCCTTGAAGCCGAACGCGGACAGGTACGCGCGGGAAGGCATTTCGTTCTGGCCGACGTGGATGTAGTCCAGGCCGTCGGAAACGACCTGCCACACGGTCTGCTCCGGGTCGATGTTCTCGCGGTTCTGGTCCACGTAGCTCAGCTGCACGGTGGAGCCGACCTTCACTTCGCCCGAATCCGGCTCTTCCAGGCCGACGATAGTCTTGAACAAGGTGGTCTTACCCACACCGTTCGGGCCGATGACGCCCACAATGCCGTTGCGCGGCAGGGTGAACGACAGGTCCTTGATCAGGGTCCGGCCGTCGAATCCCTTGTTCAGATTCGTAACCTCGACAACCTGGTTACCCAGGCGCGGCGGGGTCGGGATCTGGATCTCTTCGAAGTCGAGCTTCTTGTACTGCTCTGCCTCCGCAGCCATCTCCTCGTAGCGCTGCAGGCGGGCCTTGTTCTTCGCCTGGCGAGCCTTCGCGCCGGAGCGAACCCACTGCAGCTCTTCCTTCAGTCGCTTCTGCAGCTTCGCGTCCTTCTTGCCTGCGACCTCCAGGCGCTTGGCCTTGGTCTCCAGGTAGGTGGAGTAGTTGCCCTCGTAGGGGTACAGCTTGCCGCGGTCGACCTCACAGATCCAGCCTGCGACGTGGTCCAGGAAGTAGCGGTCGTGGGTGACGGCCAGGACGGCACCCTTGTAGTCCTTCAGGTGCTGCTCCAGCCACAGGACAGACTCGGCGTCCAGGTGGTTAGTAGGCTCGTCCAGCAGCAGCAGGTCCGGCTCGGAAAGCAGCAGCTTCGCCAGCGCCACGCGGCGGCGCTCACCACCGGACAGGTTGGTCACGGGATCGTCCGCCGGCGGGCAGCGCAGCGCGTCCATCGCCTGCTCGATCTTGGAATCCAGTTCCCACGCATCTGCAGCGTCGATCTGCTCCTGCAGAGTCGTCATCTCTTCCATCAACTCATCGGTGTAGTTGGTGGCCATTTCTTCGGCGATCTCTTCATAGCGCTGGCGGATCTCGAAGATCTCACCCATGCCCTCTTCGACGTTCTGGCGAACGGTCTTTTCCTCGTTCAGCGGCGGCTCCTGCATGAGGATGCCCACGGTTGCGCCGGGGTCCAGGAATGCCTCACCGTTGGAAGGCTGATCGATGCCTGCCATGATCTTCAGGATGGAGGACTTACCTGCACCATTCGGTCCCACTACGCCGATCTTGGCGCCGGGGTAGAACGCCATCGTGACGTTATCCAGAATGACCTTCTCGCCGTGCGCCTTGCGCACGTTCTTCATGGTGTAAATGAACTCGCCCACGGTGAACTCTTCTGACCTTTCGTGGTTAGTGTCCCAATGTATTCGCCCACCCAGTGTACGTGGTGCCAGCGTGCAGAGGCCGACCTGGGCTACTCCTCCGAGCAGCCCAGGTCAGCTACGCTGCCAAACGCTTAGAAAGGAGTTTTCTCCTCTCCTTCCCGTTCCTCCATGCCGGTGGTGGCCGCACCAACTCCCATAAGTTCCTTAGCGGCTTCCTTGGTGACCTCTTGTTCGGCGTTCTTGGCCGCGTTTTGTTCCACCGCCTTGCGGACATTCACCAATACATTGCGAGCTCCCAGGTCCGGCCCCACGTGGGTTGCCCGCACGCGCAGCACACTGCGGGTCACGGACTTGCCGTCTTCTCCGTTGGCCTCCCAGGTGCTCTGCACGATGCGCCCGACGACGATCACGGACATTCCCTTACATACCGTCGCGCAGACGTTATCCCCGAGCGCGCCCCAGCACTGCACTTCCATGTAGCACGGGTCGCCGTCTTGCCACTGTCCATCCGCCCCTTGGTAGCGGTGGTTCATCGCCACGCGGAACGTGGTGAGAGTCGGCCCACCGTCTAGCCCCTTGATCCGAATCTGCGGGTGATCAACCGCGTTCCCCACCAGATATGCCTGCGCCAGATTGTTGCTCATCCGACTTGTCCCCTTCCTAGTTGTCGCACCGAAGCTTGTTCCCCGGCGCGTGGCTTTATTGTTAGCGCGTTTCGGGGTTTTTCTTTTTCTTCGGGACGCCGCCCTGTGGACAACTCCGCCCATCAAAGGCACTTATCCACAGGCTGCAAAGAAGGGGGTTGACAGCTCGCGGCTGGGTGTGCGTTAGTCCGGCTTGTTGTGCTCTTGCCTGTATTTGGCCTTTTGCTGAGCCTTGTGCTTTGCAGAGTGCAGCGTGCTCTGAACGTCCTGGTCGTGGTAGTCATCGCCGTAGTAGGCACGGTTGCCAGTATCGATCTGCCCGCTGGATAGTCCAGCCAGCATGGCGTTGTAGGCAGCCAGCTCTTCGTCGCCAGTGCGCTCTTCCTTGCGGTCGAAGCGCTTGGCCTCGCGCCGGTCGGAGCGTAGCCATTGGAAGCCGTGGGCGATGGAGACAATCAGTAGCGGGATCTCGCCCAGGCCCCACGTGATGCCGCCGCCGAGGAATTGCTGGTGGTCCAGATCCACTGGGAAGGGGAAGTCCAGCTGGCTGTAGAATTCCGCGTTCAGCGGCTCGGAGATCTGCATCATCGCGATACCGAACCATGCGTGGAAGGTCACCATCGCGAACAGGGTCAGCATCTTGATGAACGGCGAGAGGTTCCGCGGTGCGGCATCCACGCCGATAATCACCCAATAGAAGATGTATCCCGAGATGATGAAGTGCAGCATCATAAACAGGTGCCCGGCGTGCTCGGGCGCGATGGCGTCAAAAAGCGGCGACAAATAGAGGTAATAGAAACCGACAACGAACTGCGTACCAGCGACGATAGGGTTCGTCAGGAAGCGCGAGACGGGGTTGTTGATGAAGACGACCAACCATTCGCGCGGGCCGGCAACGCCATTGCGGCCGGCGGCGGGCAGGGCGCGCAGCAGCAGAGTCATGGGGCCGCCAAGGACCCAGAACACGGGCACGGCCATGGAGAGGATGACATGCTGCAGCATGTGCGGACCGAACATCGCCATGGAGTACATGCCCAGGCCAGAGCTGGTGGCGAACAAGAGGGTGAGGTTGCCGACGCTCCACCAAATGAGGCGCTGGATGGGCCATTCGATGCCGCGCTTCTTGATGCTTAGCCAAGCCCACATGTAGCCGGCCTGCAGGATGATTGCGCCCACGCCGAAGACCAAGTCCAGGCGGAACATGGTGAAGTAGCGCCAGATCGTCGGCGGTTCGGTGAGGGTGTAGCCCAGCAGGACGTCCTGCTGGGTGAGGTTTACTACCTGCTCGATGGGCGGCGGAATGCGCCCCAGCGACACGGCGATGCCGATGGTGGCGGCCATGATGAAGATTTCCAAGGTGGCGAAGCGGATGAAGGGTGCGCGTTGGGCGCTGGTGGTCTTGCCGCCTTCGCCTTCGCCGTCTTGGAGTTTGGGGATGATGTGGGAGCGCTGCACCCAGCCGAACCAGCCGAGGATCAGGGTCATCACCATCTTCGATACGATGACTAGGCCGTATTGGGTGGTAAATAGCTCGTCCAGGTGTACGCGCAGCAGTGCGTTGATGAAGCCGGACAGTGCGACGGCGATGATGCAGAACAGAGCCAGGAAGCTGTAGCGCTGCACGATGAGGGCCAGGTGCGGGCCGCGGCGTTTTGCGTGCGCCAGCAGGGCCAGCAGGCCACCCACCCACAGCGATACGCAGATGATGTGCCAGAGCAGCGAGTTCACACCGTAGTCGTGGTTACCGCCCGCCGCGGAGTGCCCCTCCAGCGCTAGCGGAATCAGCGAAAGGATCGACAGCGCCAGGAAGATCGGCTGCCAGATCCACTTGCGTGTAAGCAGCGACAGCACACCGGCCACGCCCGCGAAGATGGCTACCCAGAGCCAGGATTTGGACGCCGACACCTGATCCAGCGCAATCCCCCAGTACTTGGGCTTTAGCGCCTCTTGGAGGGGGCTGCCGGAGATGTCCGACATGTACATGGGGATCAGCAGGATCGACAGGAGTGCGAAGCCGATCATTCCCCAGGTGCCGGTGCGGGCGGCGCGGAAACCGTCGAGGGTGAGGTAGCCCTGCTTATCCGCGGGTGTGCCGAAGGCGGACATCAGGAACCCGCCGAGGCCGAGGCAGCCGATGAAGATCGCCGTGCCGCGGACGAAGGGCAGGCCGACGGTGGTCAGCGGGCCGGGGTCCGGAATGCCCAGAAGGGCGAGCGATTCGCCGAGGAAGGAGTAGCCGATGGCCGCGCCGAAACACCCGGCGACAAGTGCGCCGATGAGGTACACGAGGCCGGGGTTGCCCAGCTTCGCTGGCTGGGACGGGGTTTGCGCTTCCGCCTGCTGCGCCTGCGCGGGCTTCGTTGCGGTTTGCGCCTGCTGCGCCCCGGCGGGCTTGGCTTGCGTGGCTTGCTTAGCTTCCTGATCTGCCTGGGAGGACATGTTTGGAACCTTACCCTCCGCTCCGGACAGGGTGAACTTCCCGGTTTTGTGATGTTGGTTGTGTCACAGTGGTTGCGCGCTACCCCGGCGCCTACCTGCGCGGCTGTGCCACGCCGACGGCATGGCTGCCCCGTGATTTCAGCGCGTGGGCGCGTGCATTATCATCTACTCGTATGCCTCCGTAGCTCAGTGGATTAGAGCAGTGGGTTTCTACCCCATGTGTCGCGGGTTCGAGTCCTGCCGGGGGCGCTATTGTCATGAGTCGCGACATAGTTGACACTTCAGTCGCGACATCATGGACAAACTGGCGTCTCGGTTTTTCTTTTTCCGAGGCGCCGGTTTCGCTTTTAGGTCAGGGGTGGTTGGCCTTTCTTCCAATAAGGTTTTTGGTAATTGCGGGACGTATCGATGTAGTGCTCGGTGATGATCTCGCCAGTTTCTTTTAACGAAGTGGTGACATGGTTGTCGGTGATGACCATAAGGATGGTTTCGCCAGTGTATTTTCGCCCGATACCAAGTTGGTAGAGCCTACTTGCGTAACGGACGGTTACCTTGCCGTTTGGGGTGACGACATCATTGCGGACGCGCCATTCTTCTTCCGGTTTGTCGTTGGGTTCGGCTTTGGGGCCGGTGGTGTAGACCTCATGTGGTGTCCGTCTTCCGAGGGCTCGGTGAGGTCGGACAGTGTTGTAGTAGTCGGCAAAGGTGTCGAGTTGCCGTTGGAGTTCGACCAGGGTGATCGCTGGGGATTGGGCAGCAATCCATTTTTTAAGGGTTTGGTGGAACCGTTCGATCTTCCCTTGTGTTTGGGGATGTCCTGGCCGGCCATTTTTCTGTTGGATGCGGTATTTGTTGAGGGTTTTTTCGAAGGCGTTGCGTCCCCCTCTGGCTCCAGCTAGGCGGGCGGTGAATACGAGTCCGTTGTCGGTGAGGGTGGATGCCGGCGGGCCGTAGGTGGCGATGAGGCGTTGCAGTTCAGCTGCAACAGCCGGTCCGCTGAAGGATGCTGCTGCGGTGATCGATAGCAGGTAACGGGAGTGATCGTCGATGAAGTCGAGGACTTCGAGTCGAGTGCCGTCGAGCAAGTGTAGGTGGGTGATATCTGCCTGCCAGCATTCGTTGGGCATAGCGGCTTCGAAACGGATGAAAGAACTGCGTGGCTTTTTCTGCGGATGTGGCGTGACAAGGCCTGCGTTGGTGATGATCCGTCGGATGGTCGACGTTGACGGTACTCGCAACCCCTGGCGGTGAAGGTGGAATGCGATGGTCTCAGGGCCTGCGTCTAAACCGGATCTGACCAGTTGCTTACGCATGTCGATGATCTGGTTGCGTAAAGATGTTGGTACTGCTTGCGGGTGGGTATGCGGGGCGCGGGATTTCGGGGCGATGGCATCAGCGCCTCCGGCATCGAACTGGGACAGGATTTTGTGGATACGTTGCCGTGAGATTCTGAAGCGTTTGGCGACTTTGGTGACGGGTTCGCCTTGTTCGCGGACTGCCTTGACGATGGCGAGGTTGCGGTTGGGACTATTCATCTGTCAACAATGTCGCAGCTGAGGTGTCAACCATCACCGCTTTTGCTTTGTGGTGGCTAACTGTCAACTATGTCGCGGCTGATCTGACAACCGTCACAACGCTTTTCCCTGGAACACGTTGTCAACTATGTCCTGACTTCGGACACGGGTAGTGAATCGGTCATGGGGCCGTGAAACAAAGTGAGGTCAAGTTGCCTGGAAACATGTTTCCGGACCATTTGCACGATGAACTGCACTAATGTGTTCTCGAAGTTCACCACCAACCTTTTCGTGGAGGGGGTCTACAGCACCCGGCTACACGCTTTAAGCTGTGGATATGGGTTCAAAGGTGCCGGTATTTAGCTCCGGAACAGTCGAAAAAGTGGCCAAACTCATCGGTGAGGTCTACTCGGGTAGGCAGATCACCT